>JACRLS010000095.1 GCA_016235225.1 Nitrospirota bacterium
CGCCGGTCTCTGAAGGCCTCAGAAGGGCGACAGTCCCCCCTCAGCCCTCAGCACCCAGCACTCAGCACTCGATTGTGATTCCCATCGAAGGCATGTCCTGCGCCTCTTGCGTGGCGCGGATCGAGCAGGGACTGACTGAAACGCCCGGGGTCGTACGCGCCTCGGTGAACCTCGCAACAGAAAAAGCCACCATCGACTACCAAGCCGGCGCAACGACGCCGGAGCGGTTGGCCGACGTCATTGAGGATTTGGGCTATCACGCGGTCCTGCCGAAAGCGCCGTCCTCACAACCACTGGTCTCGGGAGCGGGACAATCGCCGGTCGGAAGGGCGACAGTTTCCCCTCTCAGCACTCAGCACGCAGCACTCAGCACTCAACTCAAGGTGGCCGCCGTGTTAGCGGTACTGGTCATGATCCTGGGGATGTCGGACCATCTCGGCATTCCGATATCAGCTCGCGCCTCCGCCTGGCTCCAACTGTTCCTAACGATTCCGGTCCAGTTCTGGGCCGGGCTCCGATTCTACCGAGGAGCCTTCGCCGTGGCGCGCCACGGCACGACGGACATGAACACGCTGATTGCGCTGGGCACGACCGCCGCGTTCGGGTACAGCGCCGTGGCCACGATCGTGCCCCATCTCCTGCGGGCACCGGACGGCAGCGTGCCGGTGTATTTCGATTCCGCTGCGGCGATTATCGCGCTCATCTTGTTGGGTCGCATGCTGGAGTCCCGCGCAAAGGGCCGGGCCTCCGAAGCCATCCAGCGACTGATCGGCCTTCAACCGAAGCAGGCTCGCGTCATTCGCGACGGGCGAGAACAGGACGTTCTACTCAGCGAGGTGCGGGTGGGTGATCGCGTGGTGGTGCGTCCGGGCGAGAAAGTCCCCGTCGATGGCACCATTGTCGAAGGCGACTCCACCTTGGATGAATCCATGCTGACCGGCGAATCCCTGCCCGTCGACAAGGGCCCGGGCGACCGGGTCTTCGGCGCGACCCTGAACCGGACCGGCAGCTTTCAGTTCACCGCGACGCAAGTCGGCGAGGAAACGGCCCTGGCGCGCATCGTGCGTCTGGTCGAAGCAGCGCAAGGCTCGAAACCGCCCATCGCCAAGCTCGCCGACCGGGTTGCCGCCGTTTTTGTGCCGGCAGGCCTCGGCATCGCCGCGCTCACCCTCTTCCTCTGTCTGCTGTTCGGCGCATCTCCGGCGCTGACCAAGGCCCTGGTCAGCGCCGTGGCCGTGCTGATTGTGGCCTGTCCCTGCGCGCTCGGACTCGCGACCCCCACCTCTATCATGGTGGGCCTCGGGCGCGGCGCCGAATCCGGCCTGCTCATCAAGAACGGCGAGGCGTTGGAGAGCGCGCAGACCCTGACCACCGTGGTGCTGGACAAGACGGGCACGATCACAAAGGGAGAGCCGACGGTGCGAGAGGTGGTCGTCCGAGCCGCCATGCAGGGCACATGGACCCGCGACACGCTGCTGCAGATGGCTGCCTCGGCCGAAAAGGGCTCGGAGCATCCGCTGGGGCAGGCCATCGTGCGGGCGGCCGAGCAGGCTGATCTGAAGCTCCTGCCGGTGAGCGACTTCTCGGCAATGCCCGGCCGGGGCGTGCGCGCCACCATTAAGGGGCAGCCGGTGCGGATCGGCAACTTACGCCTGATGGAAGCCGAGCAACTCTCCGTGGCGGGCTTGGAAGCCTCCATTGATCGGGCTGCGCAGCAGGGGATGACGCCCATGTTTGTCGCCGTGGGCCCGGCGGTGGTGGGACTCATCGCCGTCGCGGATACGATCAAGCCCCATGCCCGCGAGGCCGTGCAGGCCCTGCAGGCGCTCGGGCTGGATGTGGTGATGTTGACCGGCGACAACGCGCGCACGGCCGGGGCCGTGGCCAAGGAAGTGGGCATCGGGCACGTGCTGTCCGACGTGCTCCCCGGTGACAAGGCGCGGGAATTGAAACTCCTACAAGAAAGCGGCCGACGGGTGGCGATGGTGGGCGACGGGATCAACGATGCTCCCGCCCTGGCACAGGCCGATGTGGGAATCGCAATCGGCGCCGGCACGGATGTCGCCATGGAAGCGGCGGGCGTGACGCTGGTCGGCGAGGACCTCCGCGGCATCGTCACTGCCATCGCGCTGAGCCGCGCAACGATGGCGAACGTAAAACAAAACCTCTTCGCCGCCTTTATCTATAATATCTTGCTGATTCCGGCGGCCGCCCTGGGCTATTTGAATCCGATCCTGGCCGCCGGCGCGATGGCGCTTTCCTCCGTCAGCGTCGTGAGCAACGCGTTGCGGCTTCGCCGGTTTACTCCGCCCGCTGCTGCGTCACGCTGATTCCACCCGCCTCCGGCAGCAGATGCCCCTCCCGCATCATCGTCATGACGCAGTGCGCTGTCAGGCGTGAGAGGATCGGGGAAAAATGGACGCTGTCCACGTACAGCGGTCCCTGAATACCCTGTTGCACCTCCGCGCACCAGCCAAAGTTTCCGCTCAAGGACCCGCTCTGAACCAGAGCCGCCATGCGGGGATAGCCGAACTTCGAAAAGGTGTGGCCGAAAAAGTTGTGTGGCTGACCGGTCATGTCTGAGGCATACATCGGCACGGCGTGCCAGATAAAGACCGGGGTCACTCCGTGCGCGCGGGCCACGGCTTCGATCATCGTTTTGTTTCGTCGGTAGCGCGCGATCGCCGTCTCGATGACGGCCGGGTCATCGTAGTCCGCTTCCCGGTCCAACTTGACCCCCATCCCTCGAATGAGCGACCAGGAGGACCCGCCGGCCGATTCCGATCCCTTAGCGTATCGAGCGGCTTGGACGATCGGCAGATTCTGGATCAGCTCCAGCACCAGGATGCCCGGCCTTCCATGCTCGTTCCGAATGGCCTCCTCGAAGAGGTGCCGGAGCACATTGGTAAAGGGCGGCTCGTCTCCCACAAAGAAAAACTCATTGAGCCCGTCAAGAAAGATCGCCAGGTTCGGCACATGCCCTTCGGCCAGTAATTTCTCGAACAGCACCCGTTCCAGGCTGGAGTGATACAGCCCCCGCCCAAAGTTATACACGCGCACCGGTCGGCCGAGTCCCGCCTCGCTCATCGCCAGTTGCAGATGGGAGGCGATGGTCTCCTGATCCGGCACCCCGTAGTTGAACGTCGTGGAGCCCCCGAACAGGAAGACGTTGAAATCATCCGGAGAGAGCGGCCAGGGCCCCTGCTCGCGCGTGAGGCGGAATCCGTGCGGATCGACATTCACAAAGGTGCCGGCATAGGCGCTCTCTTTGAACTGCGTCAAGGGTTCGAAGACAAACGGCCGAGACCATGTTTCCTTCAACAACTGTTTCAGCGTGGACTTCTCCCAGCCCGGATAGTTCTTCACCACCTGGGCAAATCCGTACTTCTCCGACACCGGATCAGCCGGATGCCAGAGGCCTCTCAGTTCGGTCCACTGCTCGCTCATCCACACGATCCCAAGGTGCAGCCCGTTGAGCAGCAGGAAAACGAGGCAGACATCCAGCCAGAGGAGGGCCGCCGTCCGATACCAGGGGCCGCGCCCGGGTATCATGCTTCGAGATTCCGTGTTCACGGTGTGTGCAAGGTCCTTCGATGGTCAGAATTGGAAGTACAAGAACGGTGACGGGCGATGTTGGACCAGCGTCAGGAGGCAGCCGACGAAGAACAAGGCCAGGAGTCCGGCGGGAACCCGGCCCCACTCATGCCGCATCTCAAAGGTGTTGGGTCCCAGATGGGCCCAGGCCCCGACGAGCAGCAGCAGGCCGACCAGCACGGGCTCCTGCACCGCCGGCAGTTCAAACTTGTAGACCCACATGCGCTGGAGAAGAGTCCCGGCCATGTCCAGATTGTCCGACCGGAAGATGGTCCACCCCACGACGACCATGAGAAATGTGGCCCCTCGCTGCAACAGGCCCGGCAGCCGCGCCCAGTAGTCCTCGCCGAGCTGGAAGCCAACCAACAGCAGTCCGTGATAGAGCCCCCAATAAATGAAGGTCCAGTTCGCCCCGTGCCAGATCCCGCCGATCAGCATCGTGAGCAGGACATTCCGTGCCACGAGCCAGGAGGCGACCCGGTTCCCTCCCAGGGGGATGTAGACATAGTCCCGCAGACAGGAAAAGAGAGAGATATGCCAGCGGCGCCAGAAGTCCTGGATGGTGGCGGCTTGATAGGGCGAATTGAAGTTCCGCGGGATGTGCAACCCGAACAGATAGCCAAGCCCGACGGCCATGTCGCTGTATCCGCAGAAATCGAAATACAATTGGTACGTATAGCCGAGCATGCAGAGCCAGACATCCAGCGTCGAGAGCTCGGCATAGTTGGCCAGGGCCGGATCGATGAACGAGGCGATGGAATCGGCGATCAGGACTTTTTCGATCATCCCGATGGCAAAGAAGGAACAAGCCTTCTGGAAATACCGGAACCGGTCCACGCGATCGAGCTGATCGAGGTCCTGCTTGATCTCTCGAAACCGGACGATGGGCCCGGCCACCAATTGCGAGAAGAGCGAGACATAGGAGGCATACTCCCAGAAGTTCCGCGTCGGCACGATCACGCCCCGATAACTGTCCACGAGATACGAGATGTTATGGAACGTGTAGAACGAGATCCCGATCGGCAACAGAATGGCCAATGGTTCCGGGGCAAAGGAGAGCCCGACCCATTGCACGAGTTGGCCCACAGACTCCAGGCCGAAGTTCACGTACTTGAAGAAGCCGAGGATCAGCAGGTCGATGGTGATCGGCAGCACCAGACAGAGTTTGCGCCGCCGCGGGTCCGTCCAGGCCAGGAGGCCGCGGCCGGCCCAGTAGCTCATCAGCGTGGAGAAGGCCAGGAGCGGACAGAATTGATAGTTCCAGAACCCATAGAAGACGTAGCCGGTCATCGTGAGCCAGACATACCGCGAGGTGCGGCCCGGCAGTCTCCAGAACACCAGATAGGTGATGGGAAGAAAGAAATAGAGGAATGGCAGACTGTTGAACAGCATACGAATCCACGGCATCGCAGGGAGCACGGTCGAGCGAGACAGAGGTCTCCCCTCTCGTCCGCCGACGCGAACCAGTTCAACGAGTACTCTATCGTGGGTGTGGAGACTGCGCGAGGATTATCACGAAATCGAACGTGAATGAGGACGGCGAAGGAGGAGGTGGGTCTAGGACAGGCGACGGGACAGATCGATCGCGCGGTTTTCGGCATCCCGCCGCGCCTGGGCGTACCGGTCGGGCGTGCCGATATCGGACCAGTAGCCCCGCATGGAAAACCCACAGATCGTGTCTCCCCGTTCGAGGGCCCGCACATAGGGATCGATGATCGAAGATTCCTTCCCACGCGGGACATCAGCCAACACTCGAGGATGCAGGACATGGACGCCGGCAAACATGCAGATGGCCGCGGCCTTCACGCCGGCCCGCCCCTTTCGATTGATGCGAATCACATGCTGCATCGCATCGAGTTCCACCGGCCCCCAGGTCTCGGCCTCGGCATCGGCGCGAACGA
>JACRLS010000096.1 GCA_016235225.1 Nitrospirota bacterium
GAAGGCTGACAGGAACGTCATGCCGCATCTGTGGCTCCTTCAGCGAGACCAAGCATCATTCGGCGAACCGGACTGTATGCGAATTACATCACTCAGTCAAGCGACATGGCGCACGAGATGCGCACGATATGGCACAAAGCCTTGCCTAGAGCCAGATCTAAAATGGTTGTCGATCAGGGAGTGGAGGCGGCCATTTTGGTGGGCGGCCGGGGGATGGGCGGTCAGGCGGCTCCTCGCGCAAAGGGGTCTCAATACGGGGTGGATAGGCAGTCTCGGGTGACGACTCAACGGCGCCGAGACGCACTGGCCGTCGGCTCACTCGACGCCGGAGGAGCACGCAGCCAACTCCGCCTCGCTCTGAATGGTTTTCAGCAGGCCGTACCAAGAAACGACCCCTCTTTGCCCCGAGACCCGCGCACACCGAAAGACTCTGGTCTCCCCAGGATCAAGACGCACGCGTGACCCGACCACCAGGGTAGTGAACTGCGAGTTTGCTGCACATCGAGGCCATGCGCTGGCAAGGTCGAGCCACGACCCCGACCGATGCCTTCTTCGGCGACGGCGTCAGTCTGGGTTTCGCGGGCCTGGCTTACGTGGCTCCCACGAACTCCGCCAACGGCACGACCTCGACCCGCTTCGCGAGTGTGTAGCGCCGTTGGCCGGGATAGACCACGGCCAGTTCATCGAGCTTCAGATCGGCGAGCGCCGTGCGCATGGAGGGCGTGAGGGTGGGGGCGTCCATGCGTTTACATTCCACGCCGATTCGGCGGCCGCGCTGAAGCAGCAGTAGGTCAAGCTCTGCGCCGGTGTGCGTGCCCCAGTAGTAGATCTCGTCCGTCCCGCGCGCTTTCACGATCTCTTCCACGGCGTACCCCTCCCACGATGCGCCGACTTTCGGATGGTGTTCCAGCGCGCGCCTGGTTGTGATGCCGAGCAGCGCATGCAGGAGGCCGCTGTCCCGCACATAGACTTTGGGCGCCTTGACCTGCCGCTTCCCGAGGTTCTCGAACCATGGCGGTAATTGGCGAAACATGAGGACGCCGGTCATGAGATCCAGGTAGCGGCGGACCGTGGATTCGTTGATGGCCAAGGCTCGCGCGAGTTCGGCGGCATTCCACGTTTGCCCGTGGTAGTGGGCGACCATGTTCCAGAATCGCCGCAAGGCCGTCGCCGGAATGGTGACGCCGAACTGCGGCATGTCCCGCTCCAGGAACGTTTGGAGAAATTGTTGACGCCATGCGACGGAGTCGGCTTCCCCGCGCGCCGTAAAGGACCGCGGAAAGCCTCCGCGCAGCCAGTGCCGCGCTTGAGCCGCGGCTCCGAGATCGGCCAGCCGAAAACCTTCCAGGGGGAGCGTCTCCAGCCGGCCGGCCAGCGATTCCGACGACTGTTTCAGCAGCTCGGGCGAGGCGCTGCCGAGGATCAGGAACCGCGCGGGGAGCGGCCGCCGGTCGGCCAGCACACGCAACAAGGGAAAGAGTTCAGGGCGGCGTTGAATTTCATCGATGACGACCAAGCCCCGAAGGGGACGCAACGCCGTGGCCGGCTCGGTCAAGCGAGCCAGGCTTGCGGGATCTTCCAGGTCGAAATAGTTGAGCGAATCGGCCGCGACGAACTGACGAGCCAGCGTCGTCTTGCCGCTCTGGCGCGGTCCCAGGAGCGCCACGATGGGATGGCGCTGCAGCGCGGCCCGCACGGCGAGGGTGTCCAGTTGGCGGTGAATCACGGCGTGAGACTATACCATGAAAAGCCCGCAGGCAATGCGGGATTTTCATGGAGACATGGCAGGCCAGGCCTTGCCGTCCGATCTTCGTCAGCCCAACTTCCCGCTCAGTTCAGAGCCTTCCGCCGGCGCGCTGGGCGAACCGCTCGGTGAGGAGCGCCCCGCCCGGTTTGACGCCCTGTTCTCGCAGGGCGTTCTGCACGACGCTGATCCGGTTCGAAAAGTTCGGGTGGGTTTTGAAGAAGGCGCGGTCATCGCCTTTGATCGAGCGCAGACGATTGAGGAACGTGAGATAGGCAGTCGGGTCATACCCGACGCGAGAGGCGAACACCACGCCGAGGCGGTCGCTTTCCAGTTCTTTCCCCTGGTCGAGTCCTTCATCCAAGAGTTTCTTCACAGCTCCATCAATCACGTTTTTGAACGCATCGGGATTGCGGCTTGCATAGGCCAGTCCGGCCTCCGCGACTCCGGAAATCTGCTTGGAGCGCTGGATCACATCCAGAATATGCTTCTGCGTCACGTGGCCGATTTCGTGGCCGAGGACCGCCGCGAGTTCCGCCTCGCTCTGAATGGCTTTCAGCAGGCCGCGCGTGACAAAGATATAGCCTGAGGGGGCGGCAAAAGCGTTGATGGTCTCGCTGTTCAACACGGCAAAGCGGTATTCGATATTTGCGCGATCGCAGGTGAGCGAGACGGCACGGCCCACCAAATTCACATAACGAGTCAGCTCTGGTTGGCCGTAGACCCCGCCATAACGGCCGATGACTTGGAGCGCAATGGCTTGGCCGATCGATTCTTCCTCTTCAGGGCCGATAGGAAGCAAGCCTCCGATGAGCTGGCCCGTCCCGTGAATGGCCCGGGCCAAGCGCTCGTCCCCTGATTGTCGCGCGGCACGCTCGGCCACATGCTGGATCTCGGGGCAGCCTGACAGAGTGAGTGTCGTGACCAGCCCAAGACCGACCACGAACCATGGCGATGAGAGTCTATTCCGCATATTCGCCGAGCCTCCCGCTCTTCAGAAATTCTTGAACCTCTTCATCCAGAATCCTGTAGCCGGTCATCCGGTCGACGGCGTCGCGATGTTGTTGGGTGATGCCGGCCCGGTCGGCATAGCCTTCCGAGGCCTTGTCCAAGCCCCGGGCGCCGGCGGCGGCGGTGACGCTCGGATCTCCCCGCCGGTATCGTTGGCCGAGAGCGGCCAGCTCGTTCTCGGTCCCGGGCGGCTTGGTGGATGACACCTTGCTTGAATAGATCCAGCCCTTGGCGCCGCTGGTGGTCTGGACGTGAATCCACCGGTCCTCGCGGGTCACCACGTCGAGTTCCTGACCGTACTGGAGATTGGCAACAACCGGATCCAGCGAGGTCTTGCCTGATCGGATCTGCGCGGTCTTAGCCGTGACGTAGACCGTTTCCGCCAGCGTGGACGCGGCGAAGGCGAGACCGGCGAGACAGGCCGCCAACAGAACGTTCAATCGTACTCGGTGTACCATGGTGTTCCCTCCGCTCACTTCGACTTCAATTCGTACACGCCGTCCCAGTCGGGTGGTGGCGGCGAGTCCAGAAACTCCTGGGCGCGCTGCAGGTAGATGCGGGATGGGCCGTCACTCGGATCCAGCTTGAGGGCCGCCTCGAACTTGGCCGCGGCCTGCTTGTAATCCCGGTGCTTGTAACTCTTGAGCCCTTCGAGATAGGCGCCCACGACCAGTTGCTTGTGGGAGGGTAATGCCCCCTTCCGCGCCAGCAATTCATAGACGACCACCGGCTCGTGCTTGCCCTTTACGCGCATGAGGTCCACCTCGCGCGCTTCGACGTCCTGGCGGGCCAATTCATAGGTGCGAGGGCCCAATAGGATCAGGGTGTCGTAGTACTTGTTGGCCCCCTCGAGTCGAGACGCGAGGTTCACGCTATCACCCATGACCGTGTACTCCAGCCGTCGCTGGGAGCCCATGTTGCCGACGACCAGCGGTCCGGAATTAACGCCGATCCTGGCCGAAATCTCCGGGTGCCCTTCCTTCTTCCATTGTTCGCGCAGCTTTGCCAGCTCCATTTGCGAATCCAGCGCGGCGTAACAGGCGAGCGAGGCATGCTGCGGGTCTCCGCGCGGGGCCCCGAAAATGGCCATGATGCCGTCGCCGAGATACTTGTTCACGTTCCCGCGGTGCTTGAGGATGATGTCCGTCATGGCCGACAGGTATTTGTTCAGCAGCACGACCAATGATTCCGGATCGAGTTTTTCCGAGATCGACGTAAAGCCGGCGATATCCGAAAAGAACACCGTCAGCTCTTTCTTTTCCCCACCCAGACGAATCCGCTCGGGATTCTTCATGATCTCGTCGACCACGTCGGCGGCCATGTACTTGTCGAACACGGCCCGGAGCTGTCGTCGCTGGCGGCCCTCGGTGAGGTATTCGACCGTGGCGGTCGCTGCAAATGTGACCGCCAGCGCGCCCAAGGGGAGCGCCAGATCCAGCCAGAGCCCATGGGAGGTGAAGGCATGCACGGCGAGTGCGTAATAGGCGCCGGCCATCCCCGCGATCACCAGCAACTTCGTGGCGTGTCCGGATATCAGTATGAAGGCCCAGGCGGTGGCGAGACAGAGCACCAAGGTGAGGGCCGAATCGACCCAGGCCGGGGACGGACGCAGATATCGGTTCCGGAGGATGTTATCCAGGGCCGACATGTGAATGAGCACGCCGGGCGCGATGGGCGAGAGGGGCGTGACGCGCAGGTCGTAGGTGCCGGCTGCGGTCGCCGCGATGAAGACGATCTTGTCCTTGAACAGCGTGGGGTCGAGCAACGGCGGCTTCCCTTGCTGCAGGTCGGTGAAGGAATGGAGGACGGCTCCCATCGAGTACATGGGATACGTACGATCATCCAACGATCCGTGCCAATCGATGAGCATCGCGTTTCCCACCGTGAGGGGAATAGTGGCGGAGCCGATCTGGAGCCGGCGATCGTTCAACGCGACTCGGTCGGTCTGCAGCACGTCCCTGGCGACCCGTGCCGCCAGTTGAAGAACGGCGTCTCCGCCCACTCGGGCGAGCGGCGGCAGGCGGCGTGTCGTTCCGTCCTGATCCGGCGTCAGATTGATGTACCCCACGCCGCGGGCGGCTTGGGCCAGCAGTGGAGTGGGCAGGCGGAGCGATGAAAATGTCGGCAGCGATGCGGGAGGGTTGTCCTCGCTCAGCCCCGCGGTGACATTGGAGGGTAAGGCGGGGAACGACGCCAGGGGCTCTGGGGATCCGGATGACGGAGCGGTCGAGCCGGCCTGTTCCAGCAGGAAGGGGAGATACACGTTCCCGGCGGCCAGCATTTCCTCAGCAAACACCTGGTCGAATTGTTCATCGGCCGTGTCAGGTTCCGAAAAGATGAGATCAAAGACGATGACCTTGGCCCCCGCGCGCTTGAGGAAGTTCACCACATAGCCGTGCCGGTCGCGGGACCAGGGCCATCGACCATAGGCCTCCAGACTCGCATCGTCGATGGCCACCAGCACGATGTCCCGTCCGGCTTTGGTCGCATCGGCATAGTGATGAAAGCGATGGTCGAGCGCTTTGAGCTCGGCGATGGTCATGGCGCCGGCCCACTGGAGCAGCCAGGCCAGCAGGCAGACCGCGCCACCGACGAGGGTCCCCATGAACCATTTCTTTCGAAGCCTGTTGGCTGTATCCATGAGCGTCCGTCCAGAACCCGCCGGGGAGGCTTACCGGCGGGACAATCTGAAAAACTTGAGAATTCGAGAGGCGAGCGAACGGCCGTCAGGGCCTGTGTCCTGCTTCTGCATCTTGGCGGCGGATTCCCGGTAGGATGCCAGCGCAGACTGGCGTTGAGCCAGCGTCTCGCCGAAGCGCTCGACCAGACTCTGATTGTTCGTCAGCACCTGTCCCATGCCTTCCTTGCCGACGACGAGCACGGTCAGCGGTGCAGTCGCCCGGACCGTGGCCGACCGCGGAGCGCCGGTCAGCAAGGACATTTCGCCGAAAAAATCTCCGGTGCTGATGGCGGCGACTTTCGTGGTCTGCCCGTCGGCGGTGATCTCCACATCTGCCGTGCCCTGCATGACGACAAAAAACTCCGCGCCGGCATCCCCCTCGCGGACCACGATCTCGCCGGGCATATACACGCGCTTCTCGCCGCATTCGCGGACGGCGTCGACTGACGCGTACTCGTTGGCCGCCTCCGTCGGAGTCCCGTATCATTGGGGCGAAGCCGCGCTCGCGGCTGATCTCATCTCTACGGCAGCGGCCGCGTTCCGGGATAGGCAATCATGGCCAGCCAATCGAAGCAGTACAACGTCGCCGTCATCGGCGCCACGGGCGTCGTCGGACGCGAGTTCCTCAAGATCTCCGAGGAGCGCCGCTTCCCCGTCAAGTCGTTGAAGCTGCTCGCCACCGAGCGCTC
>JACRLS010000097.1 GCA_016235225.1 Nitrospirota bacterium
CAGCTCGCGTTTCAAGAGGTTCGTGATCGAAAGCTCTCCAAGTCGGAACTGGGGCATCTCAAGAAGGGTGGAATCTCGTCCAGCAAGCACCTGACGGAGTTCAAGAAAGTTGGCGAACTTGCGGTGGGGCAGGTGGTGAGGGCGGATGTCTTCCAGAAGGGCGACTGGGTGGACGTCCAGGGGGTGTCCAAGGGCAAGGGGTTTCAAGGCGTCATCAAGCGGCACCATTATGCTGGTGGTCCGGAAACGCATGGCCATATGTTTCACCGGGCGCCAGGATCAATCGGGAGCAGCGCCTATCCCTCTCGCGTGTGGCGTGGGAAGACCCTGCCCGGGCACATGGGGGCGGAACGCGTAACGGTCCAACGCTTGAAGGTCATTGATGCCCGAGGGGAAGAGAATCTCCTGTTCATCTCCGGCGCCGTGCCCGGTAGTACAGGCGGCATCGTAGTGGTCCGGAAATCGAAGAAAGCGTAGCGGTCACATGGCATCACTGGATATCGTTGATTTGAATAAGAAAAAAGTGGGCTCCGTCGAGCTCAAGGCTGCCGTGTTCGGTCGTCAGCCCAGCGCCACGCTGGTTCATGAAGCCGTAGTGATGCAGCAAGCCTGTGAGCGACAGGGGACCGCGTCGACGAAGCGTCGGGGCGAGGTGAGGGGATCGGGAAAGAAGCCCTGGAAGCAGAAGCATACGGGCCGGGCACGCGCTGGATCCGTTCGCTCTCCGATCTGGCGCCACGGCGGGACCGTCTTCGGTCCGAAGCCGCGGAGCTATGGGTTTCGCATGCCGAAGGGCCAGTATCGCGGCGCGTTGCAGAGTACGCTCTCGGCGAAGGTCTCGGCGGGGGAAGTGCTGGTGATTGCCGATTTGGCGCTCGAGCAGCCCAAGACCAAAGTGTTAGCCAAGGCACTGGCGAAGCTCGGTCTCACCGGGACGACCTTGATCGTCGTCGGTGACACCAGGACCGATGTGGATCGGGCCGCGAAAAACCTTGCGGGGGTCACGGTGATCCGTCCAGAGGGATTGAATGTGTATGACCTCCTCCGGCATTCCATGGTGGTGATTCCGGAACGAGAATTAGCACGAGTCCAGGAGTATTGGTCGTGAGGCCGAGTCTGCATCGAATTCTGATCCGTCCTCTCCTGACAGAGAAGATGACGGCTATGCGGGAGTCCGGCAACAAGGTGGGATTCCTTGTGGCGTCGAATGCGAACCGTCTTGAGATCAAGAAGGCGGTTGAGACGCTTCTGAAGGTCCGGGTCGATCACGTCAATGTGATGAACGTCTCGGGGAAGGTGAAGCGCTTGGGGCGATTTGCCGGCAAACGATCGGATTGGAAGAAGGCGATTGTGACGCTGAAGGAAGGGGAGAAGCTCGAACTGTTTGAAAGCGCGTAGCTGGGGCGGAGGCTTGTTGATGAGCGGCCCTCTCGAATGCTGATGCGGTCAAGGTCAAGGCCATAATCTATGGGACTCAAGCAATACAAACCGACGTCTCCAGCCAGGCGGGCGATGAGCACCCTGGTGGGTGAAGGGCTTTCCAAGAAGCGGCCGGAGAAGCAGTTGACCTCGTTTCATCCCCGCGGGGCGGGACGAAATAACGACGGGCGGACGACGGTTCGGTATCGTGGGGGAGGGCATAAGCGGCTCTACCGGCGGATTGATTTTAAGCGGGACAAGCCTGAGATCCCTGCGCGGGTGGTGGCGTTGGAATATGACCCGAACCGAACGGCTCGCATCGCGCTTGTGAAATATTCTGATGGCGAGGTCCGGTACATTCTGGCGCCTGATGGACTTGCCGTGAATGATGTGGTGCAGTCCGGTCCCAATGTTGAAGTCCGGACGGGCAATGCATTGCCGCTGGCGAACATGCCGCTGGGGACGACCATTCATAATATCGAACTGAAGCCCGGTAAGGGCGGGCAGATCATCAGGAGCGCGGGCGGTCTCGCTCAGGTGATGGGCCGCGACGGAGCCTATGTGCAGATCCGTCTCAAATCGGGAGAGATGCGGCGCGTGCTGGCCACGTGCATGGCGACGGTGGGGCAGGTCGGAAACGTGGGGCATGAAAACGTCACCGTCGGCAAGGCCGGCCGCTCGCGTTGGCGCGGGAGGCGGCCCCATGTTCGAGGGGTTGTGATGAATCCCGTCGACCATCCGCACGGTGGTGGTGAGGGGAAGTCTGGCCAAGGCAATCCCCATCCGGTGTCCCCCTGGGGATTGCCGACGAAGGGGTACAAGACCAGAAACAATAAGTCGACCGACAAGTTCATTATCACACGTCGGAAGAAATAGTCGAGCGTTCGGAGTCAACGATGCCACGATCAATTACAAAGGGCCCCTTTGTCGATGCCCCCTTGCTGAAGAAAATCACGCAGATGAATGAGGTCAAAGACCGGAGAATGATCAAGACCTGGTCTCGACGGTCGACCGTCATTCCGGACATGATCGGCCACACGTTGGCGGTCCACAACGGTAAGAAGTTTATCCCTGTCTTCGTGACGGAAAATATGGTGGGACACAAACTCGGCGAGTTTGCGCCGACCAGATTCTTCAAGGGGCACGGGCAGGCCAGGACGGAAAAAGCGGTTGCGCTGAAGTAGTGCGAGTCATTGAGCGAGGCATTGGATGGCAGAAGCAAGAGCGGTGCTCAGATTTGTGCGGATCGCCCCCCGAAAGGCGCGGGTCGTCGTGGATTTGATTCGAGGGCAGTCCGTCCCGCAGGCGCTGGCGATGCTGAAGTACACCCCGCGAGCCGCGTCGAAAGTGATTGCCAAGCTGCTCGAATCTGCAGTGGCCAACGCGGAGCAGAAGGAAATCGGGGATCGTGAGGCGATGAGGGTCGCGCGGGCCTATGTGGATCGTGGACCGACGCATAAACGGTTCAGAGCCCGTTCCATGGGGAGAGCCAATTCCATTCATAAGCGGACGAGTCACATCACCATTGTGGTGTCGGCGCCGGAAGTCGGGGCGCGCGCCTAGTCGGCAAGGAAGAAAGTAGGCAGGGGTTATGGGGCAAAAGACACATCCCATTGGCTACCGGTTGGGGTACACGCGGACCTGGAGTTCCCGTTGGTATGCGGGGAAAGAGTTTGCGGGACTGCTGCACGAGGACATCCGTATCCGCAAGGTGGTCAAGGAGCGGCTCCGGCACGCCGGTGTCTCCAAGGTGGATATCGAGCGCTCGGGAGATCAAACGCGTGTCATCATCCACACCGCCCGTCCCGGCATCATCATCGGCCGAAAGGGGGCTGAGGTCGACAAGCTCAAGGCATCGCTCGAAAAGGAATACGGCAATCAGGTCTACATCACCGTCAAGGAGATCAAGAAGCCTGAGCTCGATGCCCAACTGGTGAGCGAGAACATTGCGACGCAGTTGGAGAAGCGCGTCGCGTTCCGCCGCGCGATGACGCGCAGTGTGGCGGCCGCGTTGCGCTTGGGCGCGCAAGGCATCCGGATCAACTGCGCGGGCCGGCTCGGTGGCGCGGAAATCGCAAGGACGGAATGGTATCGCGAAGGACGTGTGCCCCTCCGTACCCTCAGGGCCGAGATCGACTTTGGGTTTGCCGAGGCCCATACCACGATGGGGCAGATCGGCATCAAGACATGGATTTTTAAGGGCGAGATCGCCCCGGTTCAGCCGGAAAAGCCTGAGCCGACCTTGGACCGGCGGTAATCGGCCGATCGAAGCGAACGGAGCGTAACAGTGCTGGCCCCGAAGAAAGTCAAGTTCAGGAAAATGCAGAAAGGCCGGATGCGCGGCAAGGCGTATCGCGGCGGGAGCCTGACCCTGGGGGAGTATGGTCTCAAGTCTCTTGATCCAGGGCGGATTACCAGTCGACAGATTGAGGCGGCTCGTATCGCCATCACACGATATGTGAAGCGAGGCGGCCAGGTCTGGACCAGAATTTTTCCCGACAAGCCCATCACGAAGAAGCCAGCGGAAACTCGAATGGGCAAGGGGAAGGGGAATCCGGAGTACTGGGTAGCCGTCGTGAAACCCGGCCGCGTCCTGTATGAAATGGACGGCGTGACGAGAGAGATTGCCGTTGAGGCCTTCCGGCTCGCGTCGCACAAGCTGCCCGTGGCGACGAGATTTGTGTCTCGGGACGAGTTGTAGGTATCGGCATCAGACTGGTGGGGGGCGGTATGGAAGTCAAAGAACTACGAGATTTGGCGGAAGCGGAGTTGGATGAAAAAGAGACCCAGCTCGTGCAGGAGTTATTCAACCTCCGGCTGCAAATGGCGACGGGCCGTCTTGAGAACCCGATGAAAATTCGTGACGTGCGGCGAGATGTGGCCAGGGTCAAGACCATCAGGCGGCAACAGACCCTCGCTAAGGAAGCTGGGTCGGCGCAGGGAGGGCAGGCATAAGTGGGCGATACGGCTAGCAATCGGCATGAGTGGGTCGGGCGCGTCGTCAGCAATAAGATGCAGAAGACGGTGGTCGTGGCGGTCGATCGTGTCGTCGCCCATCCCATGTACAAGAAGGTGTTGCGTCGCGTCACGAAGCTCAAGGCGCATGACGAGCGCAGTGAATGCAAGGTCGGAGACCAGGTTCGGATGATTGAAACCCGGCCTCTCAGCAAGGAAAAGCACTGGCGAGTTGTGGAGATTTTGAAGCGAGGATAGGCGACGGGGCCCCCATGGTGGGCCCTTAGGCGGGATGAAGCATGATTCAGAGTTATACCTACATGGACGTGGCGGACAATTCCGGCGCCAAGCAGGTCATGTGTTTTCACGTGCTGGGCGGCTCGAAGCGTCGCTACGGATCACTGGGGGACGTGGTGGTCGTGGCGGTGAAGGAAGCCATTCCGCAAGCGACGGTCAAGAAGGGCGACGTCAGTCGTGCCGTGATCGTGCGCACGACGAAGGGCGTGCGTCGGGATGACGGCTCCTACATCAAGTTTGATCGGAACGCCTGCGTCTTGATCAACAAGGAGGGCGAACCGATTGGCACGCGGATCTTCGGCCCGGTCGCCCGTGAGTTGCGATGGAAGAAGTTCATGAAGATTATTTCATTGGCGCCTGAGGTCTTGTAAGCACATGGCGATCGCGGTGATCAAATCCAAGATTCGCAAGGGGGACACCGTCATGGTGATCTCCGGGCGAGAGGCCGGGAAGACGGGCAAGGTCCTCTCTGTGAACACGGGGAAGGGCAAGGTCTTGGTTGAAAAGCTCAACGTCGTGAAGCGGCACACGAAGCCCAATCAAAAGAACAAGCAGGGCGGGATTCTCGAGCGAGAGGCGCCGCTCGCCATTTCGAATGTGATGTATTTCGACGCCAATCTGAACAAGCCTGTGCGGTTGGGAATCCGGGTCCTGGAGGATGGTCGCAGGGTGCGCGTGTCTCGCCCAGGTGGACAGGCGATCGACTAATCGACGAGATAGGGATCGTAGGTATCATGGCCAAGCCAACAAAGGGTCCCGGAGAAAGGGGCTCAGACAAGAAAGCGGCCCCGAAGGGGGAGAAGAAGGAGGCGGTCCCGGCTGAGAAAAAGCCGAAGGGTCCCGTAGGTCCTCCCCGCATGAAGGATGTCTATCGGACGCAGGTGGTTCCCCTCCTGATGAAGGAGTTTGGCTACAAGAACCAGATGCAGGTTCCTCGGCTCGATCGCATTGTGCTGAACGTGGGGATGGGAGAAGCCATTCAGAACGTGAAGCTGTTGGAAAGCGCGGCCACTGAATTGGGGACCATTACGGGACAGCGGCCCATCGTGACGAGAGCCAAGAAAGCCATCGCGGGATTCAAGCTCCGGCAGGGCATGCCGATCGGTGCCAAAGTGACGCTGCGCGGCAATCACATGTACGAGTTTTTTGATCGACTGGTGAGCCTGGCCCTTCCCCGGATTCGGGACTTCCGCGGGGTGTCGCCCAAGTCGTTCGATGGTCGCGGGAACTACACGCTTGGGTTGAAGGAGCAGTTGATTTTCCCTGAAATCGAGTATGACCGCGTGGCCTCCATTCACGGGATGGACATCACGGTGGTCACGACAGCAAGGACCAACGATGAGGGGAAGGCCTTGCTCCGTCATATGGGGATGCCCTTCAGAACCTAGCCCCGGAGGAGGATTGCGGTGTCGAGAAAAGCGTTACGGAACAAGGCAGCCAGCACGCCCAAGTTCGAGGTCAGGGCCTACAACCGGTGCCAATTATGCGGCCGGGTGCGGGGCTTTCTGCGTCGATTTAAAATGTGCCGGATCTGTTTCCGTTTCTTGAGCCTCCGCGGGGAGATCCCTGGCGTGACGAAGGCCAGTTGGTAACAATGAGAGCGAGATTGCCATGGTAACCGACCCTATTGCCGATTTGCTGGTCCGCATTCAAAACGCCGCACGCCGTGGGCATGCGACCGTCTCTCTCCCCGCGTCAAAAGTCAAGGCCGAGCTTCTGCGTGTCCTGAAATCCGAAGGGTTCATTCAGGGCTATGAACCGGCCACGCGCGATGGACATCCGGCGCTGACGGTCACGCTCCGGTACATGGGCGAAGGCCAGTCTGCGATCACCGCGATGCAACGGGTCAGTAAGCCTGGCTGTCGAGTCTACGTCGGGCATGAAGAGTTGAAGCCGGTTCGAGGCGGGTTGGGGGTGTCGATCCTCTCGACCTCCAAAGGCCTCATGACGGACCAGGAGTCGAAGCGGTCGAAGTTGGGCGGTGAACTGCTCTGTCAGGTGTGGTGAGTCTTATGTCACGTATCGGACGAAAGCCGATCCAGATTCCGAAGGGGGTTGAGGTCAGCGTGGCCGGCCGGCAGGTGGCCGTAAAAGGTCCCCTGGGTCGATTGGCGTGGGATTTAGGAGGCGGGGTGTCCGTGCAGGTGGCGGACAGTCTCCTGCAAGTGAATCGGGCTGGTAATGATCCTCATGCACGAGCGATGCATGGGCTGGTGCGCGCGGAATTGCACAATATGATCGGCGGTGTGACCAAGGGCTATGAGCGGTCTCTCGAAGTGACGGGGGTCGGCTACAAAGCCCAGTTGCAAGGGAAATCCTTGAGCTTCAGCGTCGGATATACCCATCCGGTCGTCTATGATTTGCCCGCCGGCGTCGACGCCAAGGTCGACAAGCAGACTCTCATTACGATCAAAGGGATAGACAAACGGCTTGTGGGACAGACGGCCGCTGATCTCAGAGCCATCAAGCCCCCTGACGTGTACAAGCAGAAGGGGGTTCGGTATCTGGGTGAGCAGCTTCGCAAGAAGGCAGGGAAGACCGGGAAATAAGTGGGCCATTATGAAGTGTTTCGGAGCAAGACCCATATTTACGCGCAGATCATTGACGATCTGAAGGGGCACACTGTGGCGGCCGCCTCGACGGTCGATCCGGAAATTCGGAAGTCGGTCAAGTCCGGGGGAACCATGGCCGCGGCACAGGCCGTTGGAAAGCTGCTGGCCGAACGTGCCCAAGCCAAGTCAGTTCTGGCCGTGGTGTTTGATCGAGGGGGCCGCCTGTATCATGGGCGCTTGAAAGCGCTGGCGGAGGCCTCTCGAGCCAGTGGATTGCAATTCTAGGCCTTTGCGGGGAGTGTACCTTCGTGAGAATTAATCCGGACGAACTCGATCTCAAGGACAAAGTCGTCTTCATCAACCGAGTAGCCAAGGTGGTCAAGGGAGGCAAGCGGTTCAACTTTTGCGCCCTGGTCGTCGTCGGTGATGGGCACGGATATGTAGGGATCGGGAAGGGAAAGGCCGCTGAGGTTCCCATCGCCATTTCAAAGGCGGTGGGCCAGGCCAAGAAGCACCTGGTTCGAGTTCCACTGAAAGCCGATACGATCCCCCATGAAGTCTACGGGATTTTCGGAGCCGAGCGTGTGCTCCTGAAGCCTGCAGCCGCAGGGACGGGGATCATCGCCGGCGGTGCGGTGCGAGCGGTCGTGGAGTTGGCGGGGGCGCACAACATTATTGCCAAGACTCTTGGGCGGGGAAACCCCTTCAACACGGTTCGGGCAACTCTGAACGGACTGTTACAGCTCCGTGACCCGGTCGAAGTCGTTCGGTTGCGGAAGGCTGGAATTGAATCGTAAGGCGATGGTAGACAAGGGGTGATGAAATGGCGAGCCCGCGCTCACTGACGATTGTCCTTAAGCGAAGCCCGATCGGGACCGCGCAGCGGTACCGGCAGGTGCTCTATGGGCTTGGTCTTCGGCGGATGCACCAATCTGTGGTCCGTCCCGACACGCCCCAGGTGCGAGGGTTGATTCAGAAGGTCGTCCATCTCTTGGACGTGAAACCATCATGAAGCTGCATCAACTGGCCCCCGCTGCGGGCTCGAAGCGTCGAAGAAAGCGGATCGGCCGTGGGCCGGGGTCCGGTCATGGCAAGACGTCGACCAAGGGTCACAAAGGTCTGCTGGCTCGTTCCGGAGGCGGAAAGCGTCCTGGATTCGAGGGAGGCCAGATGCCCCTCGTTCGTCGCCTGCCGAAGGTTGGGTTTCAGAATCCCTTCCGGATCGAATATGCCGTCGTGAACCTGAAGGCCTTGGCCTCGTTGGGGACCGTGGATCGGATTACGCCGGAGACGCTGGTGGAGGCGGGTCTGATCCGCCGCAAGTCGCGCCCGGTCAAAGTGTTGGGTTCCGGAGAGGTTGGACGTCCCCTCGTGATCCAGGCCCACAAGTTCAGCAAGTCGGCGATGGAGAAGATCCAGGCGGCTGGCGGGAGGGCTGAGGTCATCGGCGGTGTTTGAGCGACTCTTTACCAGCTTCCAGAACATCTTCAAGATCCCCGAGCTCCGGATCCGTATCCTGTTTACGCTGGGGATGCTGGTCGCGTACCGCATCGGCGCCCACGTTCCGACTCCCGGGATCAACAATGAAGAGCTGGCGAAGTTTCTTCAGGAAAAGGGAGGATCGCTTCTCGGGTTTCTCGACATTTTTTCAGGGGGGAATCTTTCGCGGCTGACGATCTTCGCGCTGGGCATCATGCCGTATATCAGCGCTTCGATCATCTTGCAACTGTTGACCGTCGTCATTCCCCATCTGGGAAAACTCGCGAAGGAGGGGGAG
>JACRLS010000098.1 GCA_016235225.1 Nitrospirota bacterium
GACTTCATGACACCTTTCATTTCGTTTGAACGACGCGAGCGCCCCTTTGAGCCGATGCCCCGACCGACCAGTCCCTCGGACGACCAGGGCGGACCCAAGCGGCCGGAGACCGGTTCCCCGGACAAGGACAATCTTTTGAAACGCATGCGCAAGGTGGATCCCAAGCAAGCGGAGCGATATCGGCAAAGGACAGGGCAATAAGCGTAAGGCGTCAGGGGTGAGGCGTCAGGGGAAAGTCTCCATACTCCCGTCGCCTTACGTCTCACGCTTCACGCCTCACGGAGTTGACATGGGGATGCAAGGAGACTTTTTCCAACTCTTGAAAGAACAGGGGTACCGGTTCCCGGCGCCGAGTGGCACAGGTGAGGGCATGGGATCCGACATCACGCGTGGGACCACCATCCTGGCCATGCGGTATCGGGACGGCGTCCTGGTGGCCGGCGACCGGCGCGCGACCGCCGGCAACATGGTCATGTATGACCGCACGGACAAGGTGCTGGAGGTGGACCGCTACAGCGTCCTGGCGATTGCCGGTGTGCCGGCGACGGCCTACGAGATGGTGCGGATCTTGGAGCATTCATTCAAGTACTATCGTCGGAGCCAACTCCAAGAATTGAGCTTCGAAGGAAAGTTACGCGCCGTCTCCAAACTCTTGAAGGACAACGTGGCCGCAGCCTTGGCCGGCACAGGCGCCGTTGCGCCGATCTTCGCCGGCTACGATCAGGACCAGGGGACGGCGAAGATTTTCTTCTACGATATCCTCGGAGCGGAGTTTGAAGGGGTGGAATACGCGGTGTCCGGCTCCGGCTCCCCGACCATCCGGGGCATTTTGCACTATCTGAACACCTGGAGCGCGCAGCCGCTGAGCCGCCTCGGGGAGGAGGAGGCCACCGTCCAGGCCCTACGTCTCTTGACGAGCGCGGCGGAGTTCGATTCGGCTACCGGCGGCGTGAATCGCGAGGCCGGGCTGTTCCCGATCATGAAGCTCATCAAAGCCTCCGGTGTCCAGGTCTTACCGGACACGCAGCTCCGTCCGTTGTTCGATGCCCAGGTGGCCCGCCATGTATGAGGAACCCTATCGGTGGGTGGAAGCCGTCGGCAACCGCCGCCAGTACTTGGATGAACAATTCCGCCAGGGCAGTCCGGTCGTCGCCCTCTCGTGTGCCGATGGCCTGCTGCTCCTAACCGTCAGCCGGGGGACGCCGAAACTCTACGAGATCTACGATCGCATCGGGCTTGGCGGGATGGGCCACCCTGCCGACTTGGAGAAACTCCGTTTCGGCCTGCTTGAAATGGCCCATACGGAGGGCTTCAACCGCTCACCGGCCGATGTCACCGGTGCGCGATTGATGAAATACGGATTGGCCCCGATCATCAAACAGGCCTTCGAAGAGATCTTCAAAGCTCCGCACATCGTCAAAATACTCTTGGCGGAACTCGGCTCGAAGGCGGAACGGGATACCTTTCTCACCGTGAACTACGACGGCACCTTCGAAGAATTGTCCGGTTGCGCGGCGCTGGCCGCGACACCCGATGTGCAAAAGACGATGGTGGACGTGGTGAGACGGAGCGTCTCACACGTGACAGCCCCGTTCCAAGAAGCATTGCGGATCGCGCTACACGCATGGTCGCTGGGCTCCTTCTTGCAGCAGAAGAGCGACCACGAAACTCCGGAAGGGAAACCGAGGGACGCGGCTCAGGCCGATGGTCATGCGCCGACCCTGCCGGACGATCTCGCCCTGACGGCCCATCTGCGAGAGGTCATTCAGGGAAAAGCCGTCGAATGTGCGGTGCTCGAGCGCCAGGCGCCCGGCTCGTCCAAGTACCGGGCGATCAAGCCGGATGAGCTCCGCGACCTCCTGCCGGATGGTCTGAAAGGTTGAGGTTCTAGCCTCAACCTTAGCCTCAGCCTGCCATGCTCAACCGCATTCTCGGCCTTGAAACGGAATACGGCATCCTGATTCATCAGGACCGTCCCGACCATTCCCCCTCCTGGTTTGCGCAACGGATCCGCGACCACATTTTCCACCAGCAGCGGCGCGGCGTGCTGGATCTGCACCACCGCGCGCACGACGAACCGCCCGGCAACGGCGGTTTTCTCACCAATGCCGGCCGCATCTACATCGACATGGGGCATATCGAATTTGCGTCCCCGGAATGCGCCACGCTGGCGGACATCGTCGCGGCCGATCGCGCCGGCGATCAGATTCTGCAACAGGCCCTGCACGATATGGACCTGACTGCTGCCGTCTCGCCCATCAAGAACAACATCGACCACGAGACGGACGCCACGTTCGGCTCCCATGAAAATTATCTGGTCTCCCGCCGCTTTCCGTTTTCCCGGCGGGGCCTGCTGCCACTCGTGTCCTTTCTCGTCACCCGCCAGATTTTCACCGGTTCGGGGCGTGTGGGCGCCGCCGGTGATGCGGAGAGCTGGATGCAGGTCGGCCAGCTCATCGTCCCCCGGTCAGGACCGAGCGAGAGCCGACACCGTCCGCTCGTGCCCTTTCAGCGCTCGCAACGCTCCGACCACATCGTCAACGATTTCTTCGAATGGGTCCAACACAACCGCGCCATCGTGAACACGCGGGATGAACCCCTGGCCGACCCGACCTACTACCGGCGGATCCATCTGCTGCTCGGCGATTCCAACATGGCCGAGATGGCGACCGCCCTCAAACTCGGCACGACAGCGCTCGTCCTGCAGTTGATCGAAGAAGGCCATGCCCCGGCCGATCTGGCGATCTTTGAACCCGTCGAGGCGCTCCAAGAAATCTCCCGTGACGAGACCAGGACCTGGCTGGTGCGCCTGGAGTCCGGCCGGACCATCTCGGCCGTCGATGTGCAGGAACGATTTCTGGAGACGGCTCACCGGCGGTATCACGGACAGGACGAGGAAACGGATTGGATTCTCGACCAGTGGGCCTCTGTTCTCAAAGACCTGCGCGGGGACTATACGGCCTTGGTCGGGCGGGTGGATTGGGCCTCCAAGCTCTGGTTGCTGGAATCCTTTCGTGAGGCCGACCAACTGGAATGGTCCGATCCCATGCTCAAGAGCTTGGACCTGGAATACCACAATCTCAATGCCACGAAGGGCCTGTATTTCGGGCTCCTCGACGAAGGTCGGGTGCCTCGCGTCACGACCGACCAGGCGATCAGCCTGGCCCAGGACCAGCCGCCTCGGAACACCCGCGCGTTCGGCCGGGGCGAACTCGTCCGCTACCTCCTCGACTGCCCCGTAGACGCGTCATCGCACGATCCGAAGGAGGGCCGCTTCCACACCGAGGAGATTTTCCCTCCTTATATCATCAACTGGTCGGCCTTCCAGATCCGGGGCCGCCCCCCCTTTCTCATGTCGGACCCATTTGAAACCTACGTCCAACCGGTGCGGGAACACCTCTCCAGGCGCGAAGCCTGAGACGAAAAGCGTCGAGTGCAAGGCGCTGAGACCAATCAATTGGGTTCAGAATGGAGGTACTGAACCAACGAAGGATGGACGAGATTTTTCACTGCTTACACGTCACGCGTCACCGTTCACGCGTCACGCATCTAAATCGAGACCCAGTCGGCCAGAACGGCCTCCACATTCACGCCCGCATCTTCGGGGTCCAACACGGTGACGATTTCCAGGGGGGGATTCTCGACCGGGCCCGCCGCCAGGTTCACCGGCATCGGTTCTTCATAGGCACGATGGTCCGGTCCGTGCGTGAGGAGCACCATGGGCTTGAGCAACTCACCCGGTTGGATGGTTGCGACGATGCCGCGGTGGCCCGTATTCAGCTCCACAAAGCTGTAGAGCGGATAGATTCCGATCTGACTGATCAGATGGGCCGTCATCTCGGCATCCACGCGACTTGCCTGCCCCTCTCGGTATAACAGACGAAGCGCATCCCGCACGGGGAGCGGCGGACGGTCGCCCTGCCCGGTCAGGAGCTCGTCATAGACGTCCGCAGCCTGGATCAGGCGTAGGCTTTCCGCCATCGTCCCTTCACTTTCATTAGTGCTCCGTGGCGGCGGCGCATGGTGCTTCGCCACGAGCTCCAGGACGTCGACCGAGAATCCTCCGCTCTGCTTCAGCACTTCCATGCCTAGGAGCGGATGGGTGTCATACAGCCGCTGTTCGGAAGGCGTAAAGGCTCGGCGGATAAGCAGCAGATTGTGCGGCAGACGGAGCAATCCCACATCGTGCACCAGCCCGGCCATTGCAAGGGCCGACAGGCGTTCCTGGCTGTATCCGAGGAGCCGCCCTAGGAGTACGGACAGGGTCGAGACGGAAAGCGCGTGGTCGTAGAGCTCGGGATTGAACTGCCGCGTGCGGATCAGCGCGACGATGGCCTGGTCATGGGCCAGCGTCGTCGTGATGATCTGCTCCGCCACTTTCTTGGTCTGGACCGTATCGAGAGTCCCGGACGTCCGGACAGACCCAAGGAGCTCGCGCACCGACTGCAGCATTTCCTTCCGCACGCGCCGGGCTTCGGCGAATTCGCCTTTCAGATCGGTGCCGTGCAGTTCAGGGTGAGCATCGACCTCGGCCAGTGGATCTTGCGTTCGGATGAAGGGGTCAGTGGTCTCGACCGGATTCTCGGGTACTGCCTCCGACACCGACTCCACCATCCGGGACGGGCCCTCGACATCCAGCCCCTTGCTCGTATCGATGTCCACGAAACGGACACTGAGCTGCTTCAGCTTGTCAAGCTGGCCTTGCTTTTCGACGAGGAACTTGTGGGAGAAAAACGGGGTGGCCAGCCAGGACCGGTCGAGCCCAACCAGGTACATGCCGATTTTCAGGGAGCTGAGGGGGATGCGTTTGATAGCCATCGGGAGCCCGATCTTGGACTACTCCTCCAGCCAATCCCGTAGGTCAATAAGAAGAAGCAAGAGTAGTTCCACTCCTTCTATTCGGCAACATTGGGCAAATCCTTAAGAGGAATGGACAACAACCATGAGAAGGAGGGGGAGCAAATTGTTGCCGCCCAAGCATAAAACGGTCCCGTCAGGACCCTTCCGTCGGTCGCTGAAGGACCCAGTCGGTTAGGATGTGGCAGGAGCAGAAGGAGATCTCTCGCTGGTCGGCTCGGATGGTCACGATGGAGGTGCCGCACGCATTGCAGTCCGGCACAAGCGGATCCCGGCGGATCGTCCAACGGGGAATCGTCACCTGATCGAGTGAACTTCCGTGTGCCATCCTAACTTCTCCTTCGGATTTCGGCAGACAGACTTGAGTCCAACGCCGGTCGAACCGGCAGATGCATGAGCCGGGGCAGCCTGATATAATGCGCGGCAATAAGAACGCGACCTGCCCAAGAGCAGGTCGCTACGGACGTCGCAGGCGCGACGCTGCCCGCCCGAGAGCAGCCAGCTATGGACGCCCCAGGCGGAATGCGGCCTGGCCGAGTGCAGACGGCTGTAGATCCTGCCTGCGTATCGTGAGGTGTCCAAGAGCAGACCGACTGAGTCCAAGAGCGCTCCACGCACCGATCCCAAGGAGTCACTATTTGATCACCGACAGGTGAGTGATGGCTGCTTCAACCCTGTTTGAAAAAATCTGGAATGCACACCTTGTCCGAGAAGAGCCGGATGGCACAACCCTGCTCTACATCGACCGCCATCTGGTCCACGAGGTAACCTCGCCACAAGCCTTCGAGGGCCTCCGCATGGCCGGGCGCAAACCCCGCCGCCCAGCCGCGGCCTTGGCCGTGCCGGACCACAACGTGCCTACGACCGATCGCCGCATCGGCATCGTGGAGCCCGTGAGTGCCGTACAGGTCCAGACCCTTGAATCCAATTGCCGGGAATTCGGCATTACGATGTTTGGGATGGACGATCCCCGCCAGGGCATCGTGCACGTGATCGGACCCGAGCAGGGGTTCACGCTCCCGGGCATGACGATCGTCTGCGGTGATTCTCATACCTCAACCCACGGGGCCTTCGGAGCGCTCGCCTTCGGGATCGGGACCAGCGAGGTGGAGCATGTCCTGGCCACCCAATGTCTGATTCAGACGAGACCGAAGACGATGCTGATTCAGGTGGACGGTCTCCTCTCACCGGCCTGTTCAGCCAAGGATGTGATTCTCGCCATCATCGGCTCGATCGGCACGGCTGGCGGCACCGGCTACGTGATCGAATATGCCGGTTCAGCCGTTCGTGGATTGTCGATGGAAGGGCGCATGACTCTCTGCAACATGTCGATTGAGGCCGGGGCGCGTGCCGGCATGGTGGCTCCGGACGACGCGACGATCGCCTATCTAAAAGGACGCCCCATGGCCCCATCCGGCGCCCTCTTCGCCCAGGCCGCGAAGGCTTGGCGGGGTTTGATCAGCGATCCAGGCGCCAGGTTTGACCGAACCGTCGATCTCAATGCGGAAGCAATCGCCCCCCAAGTCACCTGGGGTACCAACCCCGGGATGGTCACCGACGTCGATGGAGCGGTGCCGGATCCTCGCTCCCAGACCGACGAGAAAACCCGGAAGGCCACCGAGCGCGCCCTGGAATACATGGGACTCATACCCGGCACTCCAATCACGGCCATTCAGATCGACCGCGTCTTTATCGGCTCATGCACGAACTCGCGGATTGAAGACCTGCGGCTGGCGGCGCAGTACGCCAAGGGCAAGCGGGTGGCCCGCAGCGTCCACGCGATGGTCGTCCCCGGCTCAGGGCTGGTGAAGCAGCAAGCCGAGCTGGAAGGACTTGATCGGGTGTTTAAAGAAGCAGGGTTTGAGTGGCGGGAGGCCGGCTGCAGCATGTGCCTCGCGATGAACGCCGACGTCCTGAAGCCGGGCGAACGGTGCGCCTCGACCAGCAACCGCAACTTCGAGGGGAGGCAGGGGAAAGACGGCCGGACGCACTTGGTGTCTCCCATCATGGCCGTCGCCGCCGCCGTCGAAGGACATTTCGTGGATGTGCGAGAGTGGCAATAGGCTAGAGGCAATAGGCGGCAGTATTCATTTCCGACCTATCGCCCATAGCCCATCGCCTCTAGCCCAGGGAAGATTATGCAACCTTTTACAACCTTGACCGGACTCGTGGCCCCATTGGATCGGGTCAACGTCGACACCGATCAGATCATTCCGAAGCAATTTCTCAAAACCATCAAGCGAACAGGACTGCGCGAGGGCCTATTCCTTGATTGGCGTATCCGACGGGATGGGACGCCGGACCCCGACTTCTTCATGAATCAACCGCGCTACCGTGAGGCCGTCATTCTCTTGACCCGCGACAACTTCGGGTGCGGCTCGTCACGCGAGCACGCCCCCTGGGCGTTACTGGATCAAGGGTTTCGTTGCGTGATCGCCCCGAGCTTCGCCGACATTTTCTATAACAACTGCTTTCAGAACGGGATCCTCCCCGTGGTTCTCAAGGCCAACGAGGTCCAGTCCCTATTTCAGGACGTTGCCACGACGAGTGCCTACAGACTGACCGTGGATCTCTCCTCACAAACGGTGAAGACACCCCAAGGCGCCAGTTATCGCTTCGACGTGGACCCGTTCAGGAAGGACTGCCTCCTGAACGGGCTGGACGCCATCGGACTCAGCCTCCGACATGAGTCGACCATTACCGCATACGAGCAGACACGCCGGGCCGAGGCCCCCTGGCTGTTCATGGATCGGACCGCGAGAGGGTAGCCGGCGGCTCACGGATCGACTCGAAAGGAAGCCTTTTTATGGGGAAAATCTTAGCGGGATTATTCGGTATCCCTCTCGCAATTGCCGGGCTCTATCTGGTCGTTGTGTTGAACTACAGCTATTCGGAAGGCGATCGCGCGGGCTATCTGCAGAAACTCTCAGAGAAGGGATGGCTGTGCAAGACGCACGAAGGCGAGCTGGCGATGACCACGGTGCCCGGGGTCGCGCCGGTCCTATGGGACTTCACCATTTGGGAGAGCGCCGTCGCGTCGCAAGTCACCCCGATGCTCGGCAAGAAAGTCATCCTGCACTACAAGGAGCATCGGGGACTCCCCACCACCTGCTTCGGTGAAACCGCCTACTTCGTCGACCGCATCGAGCTGGCCAAAGACTGACAGCCGAGCGCGTCACGATTTACCCGTTCCATCGACCTATGTCTCAGATTCTCCTTCGTCCCACCGCTTGCGTGACGGGGCGCTCGACATTCACTCCGTTTCTATGACCCGCTGACAGGCCTCACGCAGATCGCCGTGCTTCTCCGTAAAAAAGGTTTCGGCGAGTGCCCCGCACCGTTCGCAGATCATAGAATTGATCCCCTCACCTCTGAGGGAGAAAGAATGATACCAGTCGCCTGAGCCTTTTAATGGGTGGGTGCGGTGATGAGGCGAGAGGCGGGCCCCCTTGCTTGGGGCTCTTCAGGAAATTCTGGAAGTCCAGACAGTGCCGCACCAGTTCTCGCCTGGCGACGGGTGGGCCGCCCGGGGCCATCCCGTCTCGGCTCGCAGACTAAGGCATCTGTAGGAATCCGCATTGAGGCAAGGCTGGCGCTTCGCGCAGCGACGAACCCTCATCAGAGTCTGGATCTCCCCTTCTCGATCACGCCGTCAAATTCCTGCGTACCACTCGTATCCTTGATCTTCCCAGTATCCGCCGTTGCCTCCGGCGATGTCGGCAAAGGTCTCCACCAGCTGAATGCGCATGATGTACTTGGCCTGCTTGTAGCCGAGCTGCCGTTCCACCCTGAGACGGATCGGCGCGCCGTGAGGCACCGGCAAGGGCCTGTCGTTCATGTCATAGGCTAGGAGGGTCTGCGGATGGAACGCATCATCGAAATCGATGCTTTCGTAGTAGGCCGTAGCCTCGTCATCCTGGTCCGCACAGTGGAAAACCACATACCGCGCGTTCGGCATCGGCTCCACGCGCTCCAGCACCTCGCGGAGCGGCACCCCTGTCCACTTTCCGATCGCGCTCCATCCCTCCACGCAATCATGGCGGGTAATCTGCGTCCGTGAGGGCATGGCGCGCAGCGCCTCCAGCGAAAACCCAGCCGGCCGTCTGACAAACCCGCCGACCTCCAGCTTCCATTCGGCAAATCCAGAAGCCGCCAGAGCCAGGTATGCGGGATCCTCAACCTCCGTATTCCCATTGGCGGGAAACATCTCCGATCGATCCGCGTCCGCGTACTCGCGGGCCATGGCCCGGCGCGGCGTCACCGCCCGGTGAGCGCGCTTGGTCACGTCTTCCGCCTTCCCCAGCCACGACGCCACCCATTCGCTGCGCGACAGGTTATCGCACCCTGCCAAGGCCAGCAGACTCGAA
>JACRLS010000107.1 GCA_016235225.1 Nitrospirota bacterium
CCGGGTCCGCCGCAAAGGCCACGCCGGCCGCAAAGGCGCACAGCGTGAGCCCAATCACCGCGGCCATTACTCCTGCATTGCGTCTCATAACTCGTCCCTCCTTTCACTATCCGCTTCACTCATACATACCAGATCCCTTGCCTTGCCTGCCCTGACTGACTGTCCGTTTCCGTCACCCCCCTTCTCTTCACCGGTTTTCGCCTTACGCCTCATACGCGTCATGTTTGACTACACACTTGCAGCATGCGCAGGCTGACCGCGCGCTTCTGCTGCTCGCTCAGCCGCATATCCGCCAGCACATATAGAACCTGCTCCTCGCACGCCAGATGGCCGCGGCAATGCTTGACAAAAGAGCGTATCCCGTACGGATCGCCTCCGTTGAGGCTCTTGCTATCGCTCTTGGCCTTCAGCTTCCTCACGACCCCGGCCGCGTCGGCCTGCAGCAGACGATGCTCATTGAGCAAACCTTCGAACTGATTCTCTCCCTCGTGTTTGGAATCCAGCACGCGAGCCAATGCCCGGACCAACACAGCCTCCCGCCGGAAATGCACCCCGATGCGATCCGTAAAGAACCGGAAGAGTTCGCGAAGCGTGCCCCGATCGAGATCGAGCGCACCCGGCGACTTGGTTCTTGTCCTTCGCTGCTCGTGGCCTCGCCGGCCTAACGTCGTTTCGATCATGTCCAGTTGATTCAGGATCATTTCGTGTTCCCGCTTGAGAAGAGCGACCGGGTCAACGTAAATCCTTCTTCCCCTACAGCCTTGGAGCTTCGTCTTTCTCTCTGCCACGGCCAAGGCATCACCGAAGTTTTAAGATTGCTTCTACCTGGCTGCACCCTACGACAGAAGAGGAGGCCACACACTGGGGTCAGCCAGGCAGGCCTATGATTTATCGCAGGGCATTGCGATGGGCCATTAGGCCTACGTAGGAAGGCGGTAGCGAGTAGCCGGCCCGCATTATTCTCCTCGCCTTGCCTACTCCGCCGAAGCAGCCGCTTCGGCTACGAAGGCCAGAAGCTATGGGGTATTCGGCGAAGGAGAATGATGCGGGCTGTAGCTTGACAGCAGGGAAAGGCGAGACGGCGAGGGAGGCAGGCCGGGAATGTCCGGGGGCATGGGAGGCAGCTCGGGGCTCAGCGCCAGGGCTGCTCGCTTGAAGCTGTTCGCTGATTCTACAGGCGGGCGATCCGGGCCAGACGATCCGGGTTCGTGAGTGTGACCGCCCTTCCGTCCATGCTGACGAGACCTTCACGGCGAAAGGCGCTGAGGAGGCGGATCGCCGTCTCCACGGTAATTCCTGCCATTTCGGCGACCTCCTCCCGCTTCAGTTGGATACCGACCTGCACGTGGCCATCCGGCCCCTTGCCGAACCGATCGCCGAGCTGGAGAAGCAGTTCCGCGAGACGCTCGCGCGCGGCCTTGAAGGTGAATTGATCGAGTTGATCCATCTGCATCCCTAACTCGGTGCTCAAGAGCTGGATGAGCTTCAGCGCGAGTTCCGGTCTGCGTTGGACGAGCGCCAGGTACGGCTCCTTCTCGATCAGGCAGACTTGCGACGGTTCCAGCGTCTCACACGTCACTTCGTGGATCGCTCCCTTCCGGAACGCATGCTTTTCGATCAAGTCACCCCCGTCAAGGATGCGTACGATTTGCCGCTGACCTCGCGCTGAAGACCTCGTCAATTTGACCTTGCCTGCACAGAGGAGATAGAGACCGAGACACGCGTGTCCTTCGTAGAACACTGTCTGATGAGGATCATATTGGAGGGAGCGCTTGATCTTCTCAAACGCGCCTAGATCGTCCCCGACGAGGTCGCACAGCACCGCCTTGCCACGGTGGCCACAGGTCTCGCAGGACTTGATGAGGGGCAGCTTCCGCTTCATACCCAACCCGCCCGCAGTCTAAACGCCCCAACTTGATAAATCAAGGACGTGATGAGGGGCCGCTCCCGCTTCATACCCAACAGCTCTTGCGGGCAGCGACTAGTTGGACGCGTGCGACGGCTTTCTGTTTCTCAATCAGCGCCATGCCAAGGCGCTGCGGTTACCTTTCCATATGGGTTCAGCAATCCAGGGACCAGCCGCCCGTGACCAGCCATATCAGTGGTCCATGATGCCTAACCTCATAATTTTCCAATGGGATGAGCTCGATCTTCGACACACAGGAGGGCACCGAGTAGGGTCATAGCGCCACACCTGTCTTGCCGGTCTGTAGCGAAATGCTACTGATCGCCCAGATCCCCGCGCGGAATCGAACGCTCGCTGGTGAGATGAGTGAAACAGTTAACTCTGAGGTGTTTCACATTGAAGAGCGTTTCTCAGCCCCCGAGCCGACGACCCGCTTGAAAGGTGTCGTCGCCCAGCCAGACAGGCGTGTCCATAGGTACATGAGTTCGCGGTAGATGCGCCAGCGGAGCGAGGGATCGGTTGACAATGTGCGTTGGTACGCTGCCCCCCGCAACGCCCGCGCGTCACACGATGTTTTACGGGGGTGGCCATAATAGCCCTCGATCTTTTCGATCCCCATCCCGGGAGTCGAGAGCCAACGAGGCACGCACTCGCAGAGCGCATCCACGTCCGTGAGGACTTTGCTCATCCCCATGCCGGTCGTCGGACAGGGCCCCTGAAACACGTCGCCGACGAGGACGAGCCCCGGCTGGACATGCCCCTCGTCGGCTCGATAGAGATCGATGGGGCACATTTCTACGCGACTTGAGACATGGAAAGGTCCGGTAAAGTGCGCGAGCTTCGGCAAATCCTGCATGAGTTGCTCGTCCGCGTGCTTGCCGAACCGGCTGACCCATTCCTCACCCACGGTTCGGTATACGAAATAGTTCGCGCGCATGACTTCACGGATCGGAAAGAGCGTCAGAAACGCGACACGCGCGCTGAGCCGGTCAGGGTAGTACGTCAGCGCATCGAACGGGAACGGCTTTCCGTCCTTTCGCGCGATGTTGAAGCCGAGACAAAAGGAATGTCGCTCGCTGATCATGCGCTTGCGGATACCGAGACCGGCCGGCAGGTTGCTGCCCGCGCCGCAGGCCAACACCACGAGACGGGCCGCGATCGTTTCGCCTCCCATGAGCGTGACCTTCGACACGTTCGAGCCGGGGAGGATGTCTTGGACACGGGCGTTCTTCCACATGACGGACGAGGGGATCTGTGCTCGAACCCCGTTCACGATGTCTTGATAGAAGATACCGTATTGTTCGTAATGTTGGACCCGGAATACATGTTTGCTCCTGGCGCTTACTATTTCGTGAATACGGCTCGCACTGGGCAGGAGCCCCTCCAAGAGGCCGAATTTGCGGAAGAGGTCGGCCTGGTCGGGTTCGATCTTCTCCGCTTTGAAACAAGCCGGGTATGTCTCGCGCGAGTCGATCAGCGCCACGCGCACGCCCTTCCCGGTGAGGACAATCGCGGCGCTCGCCCCGGCGAGGCCGGCGCCGACAATGGCAACATCCCATACTGACGTGCTGTTCATTTGGCCCCGCCTCCTCCAGGCTCACGATTTCTTTCGAGCTCAGCGATGAGCCATTCCGCTCGAACCCGCTCGTCGAGTCGCTCTTCCTCCGCTTCCTCAAAACGTACTCGCAGCGCCTCTTGCGAATCGGGCGGCAGGAGCTGATCGGTCATCACGAAGAGGACGTTGTTTTCCTTCTGCATGTGCTGCCGGAGGAGCAGGAGATAGGCTTTGCCCGCCTCCACAATTTCCTGCCGACTGCCATGCCCCAGTTGCGCCACCAGGGACCGGCCTTGCCCATGTTCCATGAGCATCACACCGATCGGTCCGCCTTCGCGAGGAACCCCGCAGTCCTCCAGCGCGGGAAAGAGGATGTCCTCTTCCTTCCGGTGATGGACGTGATCCGCAAACTCTTCGAAGAACCGAGCCAGCCGAACCAGCAGCCCCACATCCGGCGCTTCGCCCCGCTCGACCTTTCCGAGAGCCCGCTCCAGAAGACAGAGCGCCCGCTCAATGAGGGCGTGATCTTCTTTGAGGAAGTCGGTGGCTTTCATTCCTCCGCCATATGCCCACCGGACATGTCTTCGGGTTTCCTGGTTTATTTCGTTGGATCCGCTGAACTCGAACAACCAGAACCACGAGACGAACCGGAGAAACCTGGGGGGAGGTAGTTGCAGAACGGCTCCTCATTCAAATAGTGCCCTGTCTGGCCGAATGCGCGCGCGCGACATCCGCCGCACACCTCCTTATACTCGCACGCGCCACACTTGCCCATCAGCCGGTCCGGATCTCGAAGGTCGGCAAAGATCGGCGCGGTCTCCCAAATCGTCCCAAACTGCAACCGGCGGACGTCACCGGCCTTGATCGGCAGGTAGCCACAGGGGAACACCTCGCCGCGATGCGAGATGAAGCAGATCCCGGTTCCGGCCAGGCAGCCACGGCGGACCCGTAAAGCAGGTTGAGGTTCAGGCTGAGGGAAGAGCAGATCCAGCTTTTTCTTCGCTCTCTCAACCTTCACCCTAGCCTCAACCTGTTCGCC
>JACRLS010000123.1:0-725 GCA_016235225.1 Nitrospirota bacterium
ACGACCCCAGATGGCGATCACGGACGGATAGTCGGGATGTGTTCCTGCCGCGTCGGCCTCGATGGTCTTGTCGTAGCGGAAGCGTGCACCGCCTGGGTTGGACCAGTCGGCCGAGGCCATCCACCGGTCGTAGCGCTCGACGATCGCGCGATGAGAGCGGTAGTTGATCGTCAGCTCGACGGTCGCGCAGCCGGGCATGCGCTGCGGGAACTCGAGGATGTTCCGCACCGTGGCCCCGCGGAAGCGGTACAGGCTCTGGTCCTCGTCCCCGACCACGCACAGGTTGCGGCTCTTTTCGGTGAGCTTCATCAGGAGCTGTTCCTGGACGTAGTTCGTGTCCTGGTACTCGTCGACGAGGACGTAGCGGAGGTCGCGGGTCACGGCGTCCGCGGTGCCAGGGTCGCCGAGCAGGTCGTACACGAGCCGTTGCAGATGCGCGAAATCGGTTCGGTTGGCGCCGAGGAGCGCGCGCTCGTATCGGCGATACGCTTGGCCGATGGCGGCGAGGAAGGGATCGGTGGAACCCACAAGCTGCTCGGGATCGACGAGCTCCTCGGTGATCTTATCGAAGTAGCCGCGCGCCCCTTCGATTGCCGTCCAGCGGGTCTTCCAGCGAAGCAGGAAGAGGTCGTTCTCAGGCAGCCCGACGATCTCGCCGAAGTGCTCGAAGATGAAGAGGAGCTGGGTGAGTTCGTCAAGGGTATCGAAGCTGTGGCCGAGCTCGG
>JACRLS010000123.1:764-4877 GCA_016235225.1 Nitrospirota bacterium
CCCCGCGTAGCCGACCTTGCGCGCCGCCGCGGCGAGGCGGTCGCGCATTTCGAAAGCCGCCTTCTCAGTGAAGGTACAGAGCACGAGCTGCCTGGGCTGCGCCTTCTCCAGCAGCAGGAGGTTCAGTGCTCGGAGGACAATGCAGTAGGTCTTTCCGGAACCGGGGCCGGCGATCACCAGTAGGGGTCCATCCAGATGGCCGACGATCGCGCGCTGGGCGTCGTTGAGCGCCGGGTAGTGCTCCGCGATGGCGGGCGCGATGCTCAAAGCAAGCCCGCCTTCCGAAAGCTGAACGTGTCCTGTGCCGACACGATCAGGTGATCGACCACCTTGAGGTGCACCGTCTCCGCGGCCAGGACGATGGCGCGGGTTAGCACCTTGTCGTGCTCGCTCGGTGTGAGGTTGGCGTTCGGGTGGTTGTGCGCGAGCACGAGCGCGGCCGCGCCGCGCTTCAGGGCCGCCTCGATCACCCTGCGCGGATAGACCGCCGCCCGGTCGATGGTGCCTTCCTCCAGGGTCTCGACCCCGTCGCGGATCAACCGGTAGCCCGAATCGAGATACGCAACCTCAAAGACCTCGTTCGGGAGGGCGCCGATCCGCATGCGCCAGAACTCTGAGAGCCGAGCGGGATCCGCGAGGGAATCGCGGCCTTCGCCGCTTTGCTGGAGATAGAGTGTCGCCGCGGCCTTGATGATCTGCAGGGCAACAGGAGTGACGCTCCCGATGCCAGAGACCGCGCGCAGTTCCTCGATGGGCGCGTCCAGGATGCCGCGCAGATTGCCGAACCGGGCAATCAACGCCTTGGCCGGTTGCTTCACATCTGAGCGTGGGACCGCCAACGTCAGGAGCAACTCGACCACCTCGTAATCGGCAAAGCCGGCCAGCCCGGATTTTAAGAAGCGCTCCCGGAGACGCTGGCGGTGGCCGTGGTAGTGGCGATCATCATCGGTCATGGCCTATTTCGTCTCGATTCCTGCCGTCGGGTGCAGCGAGGGAGCGGCGTCAGGTGCGCCCAACGATTGAGTATACTGACCGGCATAGTACGCCCAACCGGATCGTGCACCGAGGCCGGATTCTTACGCTTGTTCAATCGCTTGTCAACGCTACTCACGGCGCCGCGTCGGCGTGCTATACAGACCGGCATCGTTCCGTTATCGCTGCGTTCGTGCGATCGATCACACCGCTTCCAATAGAGCGCGAGGATTCTTGTGTGCGACGGCCAGCAGCATCCGGGCAGGACCCGAAAGGACGCGCCGCTCCTGCTCCCATTCCTGCAAGGTGCGCACGGACACCCCGAGCAGCCTCGCAAACTCGACTTGTGATAGGCCCACCCGAGCCCGCGTCTCAGCCACGGGGGGATAATTGATGATGCGCCCCACCTTCCCTCGCTTGAGTTGGCGGATCCCCTCAAGGATTTCGGTTCCAATATCGCGAGACCGCCTTTTATTCATGCTCGATCTCCTTTCGAATCTTGCGGAGGATGTGGCTGGGTATCGTCTCGGCCACGTTCTTGGGATACAGCGACCAACGGTACGACAGTAGCTGTTGAAGGCTAAGGTTGAGGTTAAGGCTAAGTGAACAACGATCCGAATATCCCCACTTGACCTTAACCTCAGCCTCAACCTCCTCACAGCCCCGCCTCTCTCAACACCTGCCCCGTATACGACGTCGCCACCCGCGCCACCTCCGCCGGCCGTCCTTCGGCCACAATCTCCCCGCCGCGGTCTCCCCCCTCCGGCCCCAGATCGATGAGCCAATCGGCATTCTTCACGATGTCCAGATTGTGCTCGATGACCAGCACCGTATTCCCCGCCTCCACCAGCCGATTGAGCACATCCAACAGCCGCTGCGTATCGGCAAAGTGCAGGCCGGTGGTCGGTTCATCCAGAATATAGAGGGTCCGCCCCGTTGGGCGTTTGGACAGTTCCCGCGAGAGTTTCACGCGCTGGGCTTCCCCACCGGACAGCGTCGTGGCCGATTGGCCCAGCTTGATGTAGTGCAGCCCCACATCGTGCAGGGTTTGGAGTTTGCGTTTGATGAACGGAATGTGCTCGAAAAACTCCAACGCCTCGTCCACGGTCATGTTGAGGATCTCCGCGATGCTCCGCCCCTTGTGCAACACTTCGAGCGTTTCGCGGTTATAGCGCCGGCCTTTGCAGACCTCACATGTGACATAGACATCCGGCAGAAAGTGCATCTCGATTTTGATCAGCCCGTCCCCTTCGCAGGCTTCGCAACGCCCGCCTTTGACGTTGAAGCTGTACCGGCCCGGCTTGTAGCCCCGCACACGCGACTCCGGCAGGTTCGAGAACAGATCGCGGATGAAGGAGAAGAGCCCCGTATAGGTCGCCGGATTCGAGCGCGGCGTCCGCCCGATCGGAGATTGGTCGATATCGATGACCTTGTCGAGCGCCTCGACTCCCAAGATCGCCTGGCAGCCATCGAAAGGGGACTGGCTCCGCTTCCGCAAGGGGGACAGTCCCCGGGAAGAAAGGGGACTGTCCCCCGCGGCGCCGACCTTCGGCTTCCCCTCACCCCTCCCTCTCCCCTTCGAGGGGAGAGGTGAAGGTGAGGGGGGCTTCTGATAGAGCAGTTGGGACAGCGAGTGAAACAGCACTTCCAACACCAATGTGCTCTTGCCCGATCCGGAGACCCCCGTCACACAGGTGAGCAGGCCGAGCGGGATGCGGACCGTCAGGTTCTTCAGATTGTGCTTGCGGGCTTCGATGATGCTGAGCCGGCCCTTGGGCTGACGCGTTCGGGACGGCAACGAAACAGACAGCTCACCGCGAAGGTACCGGCCGGTCAACGAGCGCGGGTCGGCCATGATCTCCTTGGGCGTCCCCTGCGCGACCAGATACCCGCCGTGGGCGCCGGCGCCCGGTCCCAGATCCAGAATGTGATCCGCCGCGAGCATGGTTTCCGCATCATGCTCCACCACGACCACCGTGTTGCCCAGCTCGCGGAGTCGCACCAGCGTCTGCAACAGCCGGCGATTGTCCCGCTGGTGGAGGCCGATCGACGGCTCATCCAGGATGTACAGCACGCCGACCAAGCCCGAGCCGATCTGCGTCGCCAGGCGAATGCGCTGTCCCTCCCCGCCGGACAACGTCGCCGCGGTGCGATCCAACGTCAGATAGTCCAAGCCGACGTTCACGAGGAAACCGAGCCGCTCGCGAATCTCTTTCAAGATCCGCTGGGCGATGAATTGTTCCCGCTCGGTAAGCGTGAGTGACGCGAAGAAATCGGCCGCGGCCCGGACCGACAGATTGGTCGATTCGGCAATCGACTTGCCCCCAACCTTCACGGACAGGCTCTCGGGCTTCAGTCGCGCGCCCTGACAGGCGGAGCAACGTTCCAGCAAGGTGAAATCGTCCTCCATGTCCTCCACCGGGCAGCCGGGGCTCACGGCATAGCCGATCCCGTCACAGACCGGGCAGGCGCCATGCGGACTGTTGAATGAAAAGATGCGCGGGGTCAGTTCCGGATAGCTCACGCCGCATTGGATGCAAGCCAGCTTCTCGCTATAGAGGAGGGGGCTTCCGCCTTCCGGCAGCACGCCGACGAGGCCATCGGCCAGTTTCAGCGCCGCTTCCACCGAATCCGCCAGCCTCTTACTCAACGCATCGCCGGGGCCCCCGGCTTTCATCACGACCCGATCGATCACGACCTCGATCGTATGCTTGCGCTGCTTATCGAGCTTGATCTCCTCGTCGAGATCGATCAGGCGGCCGTCCACGCGCACGCGCACATAGCCCGCGCGGCGCAGATCGAGCAGCTCTTTCCGATACTCGCCCTTCCGGCCTCGCACCATCGGCGCCAGCAGCAGACACTTCGTGCCCTCCGGAAGTTGCCGGATGGCATCCACCATCTGCTGCACCGTCTGGGCGGTAATCTCCTGCCCGCACTGGTAACAGGCGGGCCGGCCGATGCGGGCATAGAGCAGCCGCAGGTAGTCGTAGATCTCCGTCACCGTGCCGACCGTCGACCGGGGATTGTGGCTGGTGCTCTTCTGTTCGATCGAGATGGCCGGGGACAGGCCCTCGATCGAATCCACGTCGGGCTTGCCCATTGGTTCGAGAAAATGGCGCGCATAGGCGGAGAGCGATTCTA
>JACRLS010000124.1 GCA_016235225.1 Nitrospirota bacterium
TTCAAGGTCACGATGAAGGGCGAACCCGGCACCCTGGTCCTGAAGTTCTCGGAGATCGTCCCGACCCCGACGCTCAAGCCGGAAGACTTGGGTCATCCAGGAGCCTGATGAAAATCTTGGCGGTTGAAACGGCCACCAGCTTTCAGAGTGTCGCGGTGATGGAGGATGATGCGGTGTTGGCCCGCTCTGACGAGCCGGCCTCCGGGGCCCATGGCCGGACCTTGGTGCCTGTCATCGATCGACTGCTGGCGACCACCGGGTTTTCCCTGCAGGATCTGTCGGGGCTGGCTGTGTCGATCGGTCCAGGCTCTTTCACGGGCTTGCGTGTGGGGCTGGCCACCCTCATGGGGTTTCGGAGCGTGACGAAGCTGCCCCTCGTGACGGTGCCGACGCTGGAAGCGCTGGCCTGGAACCTTCGTGGCGAGTTGCGGCCGGTCTGCCCGCTCCTGAAGGCGAGGACCGGGGAGCTCTACTGGGCGATGTTTCAATGGCAGGCGACAGTCCGGTTGACCCGGCTCAGCGGGGATCGTGTCGGGTCGCTGGCCTCCTGGGCGGAGTCGATCACCGGCCCTGTGGTGGTCCTTGGTGAGGGCTGGCAGCTTAATCGAGAGGAGCTGCGCCGATTGGGGGGTGAGCGGACTCCGTGGATGGTCGAGGCGTCGGTGTCCGCGATGGGAGCGTCGGCTGTCAGTGTGGGACTCGCGGCGCGCGAGCGGTTCGCGCGAGGCGAGGTGGCCGGAGAGGGGATCGCGCCGCAGTACGTGCAGCGCGCCGAGGCGGAACTGAAATGGGCGGCGAAAGCCATGGCGAACGCGGAGCCATGAACGCTGAACGATGAGCGAGACGAAGTCAAAGATCGTCGGATTGTCGAACCTTCAGGTCGAACCGGCCCGCCCAGAAGAGATCAACCGGATCCTCGCGATCGAGCGGGAGTCCTTTTCCGTTCCCTGGACACGGAAGATGTTCGAGGCGGAGGTGACGGTCAATCCCTTCGGTCATCTGTGTGTCGCCAGAGTGCCGGACGGAGAGACCGGTAAGCCGCGGGTCATCGGATTCATCTGCTTCTGGGTGGTGTTCGAGGAATTACACCTGATGGATGTGGCGGTCGAGCCCGCGTATCGGCGGCTGGGCGTGGCGCATCGGCTCGTGTCGCACGCGCTGGCGTTCGGCGCGGCGCGCGGCGCGCGCCGCGCCTTGTTGGAGGTGCGGATCTCGAACAAGGCTGCGCAGGGTCTGTACGCGCGGTTCGCGTTCCGTGAGACCGGTACCCGGCCGAAGTACTACACGAACCCCGTTGAAGATGCCCGCTTGTTGGAACTGGAGCCGATTCCCATGCAGCTTGAGGTCAAGGTTGAGGCTGAGGATGGGCATTCCGTTTCGATGGCTCCTCAGCCTGAACCTCAACCGTAACCGTGGGTCTTCTCACTAAGGAGGTGGACCATGCAGATCGACACGCAGATTGTGGATGTCTTGAGGAAGTCCAATCATGAGTTCCGGGCGCTCGAAGAATCGCATCACCGGCTGGATACGGAGCTGGGCGAGCTGCAGCGCCGGCACTTCCTGACTCCGCAAGAAGAGACGCTGAAGAAGCAGATTCAAAAGGAAAAGCTGGCCAAGAAAGACAAGATGGCCGAGATCATTCGACTGTACCGTCAGACGCAGTCCTAGCCGGCGCGTCCATCGGTCCGAGGTTGACGTGAAAGGTGTGTCCGTGGCTGTCGCCGGTTCCCCGCTCGCCGTTCATATCACGGTGATCAAGCGCCGACTCATCATCATCGGCGCCACCATCCTCCTCGCCTTCGTGGTGACGTTTGCCTACTCGGGGGAGTTGATCCAGTGGTTCAAGCGTCCGTTCTCGGATGACCTGGTCTTCTACGGTCCGACGGAGGCGCTGTTCGCCGCGGTGAAGGTCTCGTTTCTGGCGGGCATTATCTTGAGCCTGCCCGTGATCCTGTATCAATTTTGGAAGTTCATCGAACCGGCCCTCCTGCCGAAGGAGCAGCGGTGGGCGATTCCGCTGTTTCTGCTGGCCTCCGGGCTGTTCGCCTTGGGTCTGGTGTTCTGTAACTTCGTGATCCTGCCCCTGGTCATCCAGTTCTTTGTGAGTTTCGGACTCGACCGGGCCCTCTCTCCACAGCTGGCGGTCGGCACGTACGTCGATTTCAACGTGAAGTTTCTGCTGATCTTCGGATTCGCCTTCGAGTTGCCGCTCGCGATCACCCTGCTGTCGCGCGCGGGGGTGGTGAGCGCCGATCTGCTGGCGAAGTATCGCCGGCATGCCGCGTTGGTGGCGTTGATCGTGTCGGCGATCATCACGCCGGACGCCACGCTCTTTACGATGTTGCTGATGGCTGTGCCCTTGATCGTGCTGTATGAAATCGGAATCTGGGGAGCGCGGCTGTTCGGCCGCCGACCGACACCGGGTGAACAGGCTGCCGGCGGCATGGTGGTCGGCACGGCCGGGACTCGCGTGAGATAGTCATGATCCGCACATGGCCTCAGCGGGCTCTTGCGCTGGCGCTCCTGGCCCTTGTGGTGGGCGGCGACCAGGTACCGGCACAGACGCGGCCGGCTGCCGATGGGACCCGTCCGTTGCAACCCAAGCATCCTGGGATTCCCGCCGATCCATCCGTGAAAGCGGCGCTCAGCATCGGGGCCCTCTCGGCAGGACAGGGGAAGTTGGTCTATGCCGGCTCTTTCGGAATGGGGATTTACCGGAGCGAAGACCGTGGCGGCACGTGGGAGCCCGCCAGCGCGGGCCTCTCGGACAAATTCATCCTCTGCCTGACGACCGCAGCCGACGGGACGGTGTATGCCGGAACCTTGCGGGGCGGGGTGTTTCGCAGCAAGGATCAGGGCAAGTCCTGGCAGGCATTGAACGGCGGCTTGCCCCGGATGCAGGTGAAGGCCTTGATGATCGTCGGGCACGAGGTCTACGCGGGTACCGGAGGCGGGGTCTACCGGATGACCACCGGCGAGGATCAGTGGCGGGAAGTCACGAAAGGCCTGGAAGAAATCCTCGTCCACACGCTGGCCATGGGTCCGGATCGGACGCTCTTTGCCGGGACATCAGGCAAAGGCGTGATGCGCTTCAATCCGAAGGACCCGCACGGCACCGGCTGGTCGCGGATGACCGAGGGCCTGATCGACCATGAAGGCCTGCGCGAGAATTTTATCCGCGTCTTGGCGCGCAACAAGCAGGACGCCTTGTACGCCGGCACGTTCGACGGCGGGGTGTTCCGCAGCGGGGACGGGGGCCGGACCTGGCGGCCGATCAGCCGCGCGTTACCGAACGATTCCATCCGAGGGATCATCGTCAACGACAAGGGATTGTTCGTGGCGACCGGTCGCGGGATTTTTAAGTCGGTGAACGACGGCAAACAGTGGACGCCCATCAACCAGGGACTCAGCGAGTTGGCGATTCAGGTGCTGACCTTGTCGCCGGACGGCGCACTCTACGCCGGGACGAGCTCGGGCGCCTTCCGCAGCGACGATCAGGGTCAGCAGTGGGTGCGCATCAGCGAGGGGTTGGAGGCGACGGAGGGATTCCCCCTGCCGTTCTGAGACAGGCCGGAAGAACCCAAGAAGATGATGAAAGCTCCTAAGGAAAGGAAGAAGATATGGCAGAGCCGACGAGTACGACCAAAGCAACGATCAGCTTAAAATCAAAGGGCGAAGCGTGGGGCGACATTGTGCTGAAGTTGTTTCCCGACGTGGCGCCCGATCATGTGAACAACTTCGTGAAGCTGGCGAAGGAGAAATTCTTCGATGGGACGACGTTCCACCGCGTGATTCCGGGCTTCATGATCCAGGGGGGGGATCCGAACAGCAAGAGCCAGGATCGGGGATCTCACGGCATGGGCGGGCCCGGCCACAAGGTGAAGGCGGAATTCAACAGCCGTCCGCACAAGCGCGGCATCGTGTCGATGGCGAGGGCCAACGATCCGGACAGCGCCGGCTCGCAATTCTTTATTTGTGTAGCGGACGCCAACTTCCTGGATTGGCAATATACGGTCTTCGGGGAAGTGGTCAGCGGGATGGAGATTGCGGATCGCGTCGTGGGCTCAAAGCGCGACGGCCGGGACAATCCCCTGGAGCGCATCGAGATGACAGTCTCCGTCACCGAGTGAAGTGCTGAGTGCTGAGCAATGAGTGCTGAGCGTAGAAGAGAGGGATTCGTCGGAACCGGGAAATCTGGTCCAACCCACTCCATGTTTGGGGTCAGACGATTGGCTTTATGCTCAGTACTCAGCACTCAGGTCTCAGCACTGCTTCTGCTTGCCGGCTGCGCCATTCCCCACGTGCCCTCCCGGGCGGTCTATGAAGACCCGGTCAATTTCGTCCGTCTCGAACGGGACATCCATGTCCTGGACGAAGCGCCTTATACGAAGCATAGCCATCCTCTGATCATCTCGGCGAGCGAACTCGAACGGATTTTGCGCGGCATCTCGGTCAAGCAACGGCGCATCAGCTTGGTCGTGTGGTTTGCAGGCGAAGCGATCCCCGAGCAGGCGTTTACCGACGAAGAGATTGCGCTGCTCGCGCCACGATTGGCCGAGGCGCTCAGTCGTGCCCAGCCCAACGAACGGGTCACGTACTACCTGAGCCGGCCGGAGACCTCCATCAAACGGGTGATCACGTCCGGCGGGCTGTATGTGAAGGGACCGCAGCTCCATTTCATTCTCGGCAATCACCGGATCGTCTACGGCATTCCCGCCTATGGGATGGTGTATGACCGCCGCTATCCGATGCGGCCGACCGCCGCCAAAGCAGTCGACCTCCTGTTTCAGCCGAGAGCGGCGGTGGTGATCCAAGAGGCTGGCTTTCTGGATACCGCCTTTGGGAACGAGAAAGACGAACTGGTGCTCGATCTCCACAAGCTGCACATCGGCCAACCCGTCGTGTTGAAAAGCGGTGATGGGTGACGCGCAGAGAGTATGATTTCGTGATCTTGTGATCTGGTAAGGTGCACTTCACCAGATCGCCAAATCTCCAAATCTCACTTTCCTCCCCTCATTTCCCCTGCCAGCGCCCCTGTCGCATAGGCCAACGTCACTTCCGCGGTTTTGTAATCATACTGGGCTTCCGCCAAGCGGGTTTGCGCGCCCGTCACCGCCACCTCAGATTGCGTCACCTCCACGACGGAGCCGAGTCCCAACTTGTACCGCTGCTTGGCGAGATTGAGCGCCTCCCGAGCCGTCTTCACCTGCTCGTCGGCCAGCTTGATCTGCTGGGCCTGCGTGACTGTGTCGAGATATGCGTTCGTCACCTGTTGGGTGAGCGCCTGCTCGATGCTGGTGCTGGTGGCTTGTGCCGCGTCTTGCTGGGCGGCGGCCTCACGCACCTGGTTCTCGATGAGAAAGCCGGTGAAGAGCGGCATGGACACCATTCCACCCGCGGTCCACCATCCGCCGGTCGGCACCCCGCGCGAGGCATCAAAAGTCTCGTAGTCTCCGACACTCGCGAGCGCCTGCACGGTCGGCAGGTACTGTTTCTTGGTGGCGCGGAGCTTGGCCTCAGCGGAGCGGATCTGTTCCTTGGCGCGCTTGAGTTCAGGGTGATCGAGGCTCTCGGTGATCAGGGACTCCAGGGTGCCCGCTGATTGCACGCGAATGGCCACGTCTTCGAGGACGTAGTCGTCCGTCCCGGCCACCCCCATGGCGCGATTCAGATCCGCGTAACTCGACTTCAGATCGTTGCGGGCCCTGACCAACAGCGATTCGGCGTTCGTCAATTCGACCTGGACCAGATCCAGATCCAGCTTCGATTTCAGTTGTTGGCGATACAGCGCATCAATCTGCGACTTGATGACGCCCCGCTCCCGGACGGTTTCCTCGGCGATTTGCACGATCCGGCGCCGCTTGAGACTATTCAAGTAGGCACGCTGGACGGTCACGCTGACCCAGGCCCGCCTCGCGCTGATGTCCTGGATCTGCGCGCGGGCCGCTATCTCGTTGGACTCGACCAGGTTCTGCGTGAACCCGAAATCGTAGAGCCGCTGGGTTGCCAGGACACCGCCGCTGTAGGCGCTGAGGTTGGGCTGCAGCAAGCCGCCCCCGATAAGATATCGGGGATTGATGCGGCCTGACCCGGCCGCGCTGTCGAAGTTAGCGTAGACTTGCGGGAGATAGAGCGACTTGGTCTGTTCGGTTCTGGCGTTGGCCGCTTTCAGAAAGGCGTCTCCTTCCTGGAGTGAAGGATGGTAACGGAAGGCGAGATCGAGCGCCTGCCGGATGCCCAGGAAGCTGCCGCGTTGGAGCACCGCGGGCGGCGCGTCCGGCTGCGCGAGAGCGCGGCCGGGATCCGTGAGCCCCCCTGTGGCGAGGAGCGCGACGAGCAGGAGTGACCGTGTGCGACCGTTCATGGCGTTGGTCCTTTCTGTGGGCCTTGGAACGGCCCCTGATGGCCTGTCGTAGAGGAAGCCGCGGGGGGCGTCGGCCCCGCCGAGCGACGTTCAAACTTCTGGGTCGAGGGTTTCCCTTCCGGCAGGTTGAACGGGGATGTGTGGACCGGCGAGCCATCCAGCAATTTGCGCTTACCGACCACGACGACGTCTTCGTCACCGGACAGCCCCGAGGTAATTTCCATCCAGCGGCCGTCGCTGATCCCGGTTTGCACAGGGACCGACTTCGCCCGTCCTTGATCGACCATGAAGGTAGTCTTGCCCGTCGGCCCACTGATGACGGCTTGCGGTGGCAGAACCAACGCATTGGGAATTTCTCGCAACCCGAGGGACACTTCTACGAAGGTGCCGGGGCGGAGCGCGTGGTCCGGGTTCGGAAGGTCGATTTCGACGAGCAGGCTTCTCGTCGAAGGATCGAGCGCCAACGTCGAGCGAGTGACCGTTCCCGTAAAGGAACGCCCAGGGAGTTCCTTCACGCCGACGGAGGCTTTGGTTTTTCCCGGCACCACCCAGGGCGAATCGTCTTGCGGCACGTTCGTATAGACGCGCACGGTGTTGAGATCCATGATCGTGAACAGGGGAATCGCGCCGGTCGAGGACGCCGTCGCGATCTGGATCAGCGCGCCGGGATCGGCAAAGCGGGCCGTGATGATCCCGCCATAGGGCGCGCGGACCTTGGTGTAGTCGCGAAGCGCTTCCCGCTGCTCCACCAAGTGTTTGGCTCCCTGAGAGGCGGCCTCTGCGACGTCGACATCCTGCTTGGCGATCACATCCGGCGATTCCTTCCAGACCTTGGCCAGTCGTTCGTACGTCAGCTTCTTGATTTTGTAGTCGGATACCGCTTGGTGGTACTGCTCTTCCACTTCAGGCGCATCGATGATCGCCAGGACCTGATCTTTCTTGACCGCGTCGCCCTTGTCGGGGCCGATCCATTTCAAATAGCCGGACACTTTGGCGTAGAGCGTCGTTTGATAGAGTGGAGAGATGTTCGCCGGGAGCGTGATCGTGTAGACCAATTCCCGGCGGGTGGGTTTCGTCACCTGCACGTCCACCGGCTGGTTGTCGCCTTGCGCTCCAGCCTCCGGCGCCTCCTGAGAGGAACCGGCTGAGAGAGCGTGGCCCGGGGCTGCCGGTGCCCTGCGTTCCTCGGTTCGTTGGCCGTACAGATAGCCTCCGACGGCCATCGCCAGGATCGCCACCACGGCCAGGATGGTCGGCCAGCGGCGGTTCGAGGCGTGCGAATGAGGGGCCTGCTCGTCGAGGTCGTCCATTACATCTCCTCAGAAGCGGCGGCTGCGGGGGAGTGATCCGTGTGCACGCGACGCGCAAGGACCACGCTGTGCATCACGGGGACCACGACCAGCGTCATGATGGTGGACACCGCGAGGCCGCCGACGACCGCACGGGCCAACGGCACCATCGTCTCGTTGCCTTCGCCGAACCCCAGCGCCAACGGCAGCAATCCGAGAATCGTCGCGAGGGCGGTCATCAGAATCGGTCGAATGCGGCGCGTGCCGGCTTCGAAGACGGCCTGCTCCGCGGTGGCGCCGGCGCGCACCATGCGGTTCGCGTAGTCCACGAGCAGAATGCTGTTGGAGACCACGATGCCCATCATCATGAGCGTGCCGATCATGGATTCCACGTTCACCGACGCGTTGGTGACATGCAGCAGCAGCACCGTGCCGATCCATCCCAGCGGGACGGCGACCAGAATAATCAGGGGATCGATCAGCGACCGGAACAGACCCACCATCACGAGATAGATGAGCAGCACGGCCAGCGGAAGCGCGAGGGCGAAGTTGCCGATGGCCGACCGCATGTTGGCGACCTCGCCACGGAGCTGCACGGTCACGTCTTTCGGGAGCTGGATCGCCGCCAGCACCTGCTCGATCTCCTGCGCGACGCGGCCCAGATCGTTACCGACGGGCGTGATCAGCACATCGATCAAGCGCGACAGATCGTAATGGTCCACGGAGTCGGGGCCGGTCTTGAATTTCAACGCGGCCACATCACGGAGCAGCACAGACGGGCCCCGCCGCTCGTCCCCGGAGGCGTAGAAGCCGTTGGACATCTCCATCTGCCGTCCGGCGAAGGGCGTGTTCTGGAGCGCCAGGATCGAGCCGCTCGTGCTCGCCGAGGTGAGCGAGGACGTCGGGAGCAAGGGCGTGCGGGCGCCGATGATCGGGATGTTGAGCAGGTCCTCGGTCTTGGTCAGCGACTGCTCCGGATACTGCGCCAGCAGGAAGTAGCCGTTGGCGGTCTTCGGGTCGAGCCAGTAGTTCGGGCTCAACGCAATGTTCGAACTGATGCCGGTGATCACGTCGACGATCACGCGATCCTGCGTGATGCCGTAGTAGGCGGCCTTCGTGCGATCCACGTCGATGTGCAGCTCCGGGTAGCTCTTGCCTTGCTTGATGCGCACGTCCACCGTGTTCCGCACTTGTGCGACTTTCTGTTGGATCTCTTCCGCCACCGGCCGAATGGCATCGAGTGTGGGGCCTTTCACTTGAATGTCGATCGGCGCGCGCAGGCCGAAGTTCAGGACGTCGCTGATGATGCCGCCGGTCTGAAACGAGATTTCGACACCGGGCAATGCCTCGCGCAGCCTGCTTCGAAGATGCGCGATGTACTCGTCCGTATGGCCTTGGTGGCCCGTGACGAGGTTGACCAGCACGAAGGCCGTGTGGTTGCCGGTGTTCGGCGCGAAGCGGGCGGCATCGCCGTAATACAGCCCCGTATTCGAGATCACTTCTTCGAGTTCCTGCTTGGGGATCGTCTCCTGGACCAGTTGTTCAATCTGCGCCACAATCGCGGTCGTCTTCTCGATCCGCGACCCTTCCGGCGCGGAGACGCTCATGGTGAAATTGCCGGCGTCGATGCGCGGGAAGAACTCCGTGTGGAGCCTGGGGATCAGGAGGACGCCGGGGCCGAGGAGTGCGAGGAAGGCCAGGCCGATCACGACCGGCTTGAGACGCAGGCTTGCGCGCAACAGCGGGGCATAGAGCGCCAGCACAAAGCGGAACCAGCCCGTGGAAGCCGAGCTCTCGTCATCGCCGTTCCCGCCATGTCCCTTCTGGTAGAACCGGGCGAGCAGGACCGGCGTCACCGACATCGAGACGGCATAATCCGCGAGCATGGCGAAGGCCACGGTCATCGCCAGCGGCACGAAGAGGTATTTAATGATGCCGGTGAAGAACACGATGGGGAGATACACGATCAGAATGCAGATCGTCGCCACCAAAATCGGGAGCGTCAGCTCCGTGGCGCTGTCCTCCGCAGCGGACCGCCCGTCCTTGCCCATCTCCAAATGGCGATGCAGGTTTTCTTGCACCACGATGTTGTTATCGAGCAGAGTCCCGATCACGAGCGCCAGTCCGCCGAGGGTCATGATATTCACGGTCTGGCCGGTCAGATAGAGCGCGACCAAGGCGGTCGTCAGTGACAAGGGGATGGCCAGGCCCACGACGAGCGCAGCCTTGATGCTGCTGAGAAAGAGAAAGATCATCAGCCCCGCCAATCCGGCGCCCAGCAGCCCCTCCTTCTGCAGATTGGCGATGGCCTGCCGGATATAGAGCGACTGGTCGTAGATGAACTTCACCGTCGCGCCGGCGGGAATCTCCGTCAGATGCTTGAGCTTGGCGCGCATGCCGTCGGTCACTTCCAGCGTATTGGCCCCTTCCTGCCGCGTGATGGGGAGATAGGTCGCCTCGCGCCCGTTCACTCGCACGATCGAGGTTTGAATGGCGGCGGAGTCCGCCGCCGTGCCGATGTCGCGCACGAAGATCGGCGTGCCGTTCACGACTTTGACGGGGATGTCGTTGATCTTGTCGACCACGTCGATGAGGCTGTTCGAATAGACGTAGTAGTTCAGATCGCCGATCTTGATGTCGCCGGCCGGGATGATGGCGCTCTGGGCATTGATGGCTTTGACGATGTCGGAAGGGGAAACGCCGCGCGCGAGCATCCGCTGCTGGTCGAGGAAAACGGTGATCTGCCGGACCTTCCCGCCGAGCGGTGGGCCGAAGGAGATGCCGGGGATGCTGGCGATCTGCTGGCGCACGGTGAAATAGGCCAGGTCGCGAATCTCTTTCGCGCCGAGCGTCTCGCTGCTTACGGACAAGAGGCCGATCGGCAGGCTCGCCACGCCGAATTTGTAGACCGACGGCGGATAGACGCCGGGCGGGAGCAGGCGGATGATGCTATACGCCAGGCTCGTCAGCTCGGACTGCGCCGCGTCTATGCTGTATTCCGGTTGAAAGAAGGCCTTGATGTAACTCATCTCGGCGAGCGACTGGGATTCGATGTGCTCCACGTAGCTGGCTTCGACGAAGCGCTGCTCCATGCGCAACGTAATCGCCCCTTCCATCTCGCTGGGACTGAGACCGCGATAGAACGTCGTCACGAGAATGGTCGGAATCTTGATCTCCGGAAAGATATCGACCCGCATCTTTTGATAGGACACGGCCCCGAGCACGAGCATGATCATGCAGATCGCGAAGACGGCGTAGGGGTTCTTGAGCGCAGCGCGGGTCAGCATCGGGTTTCAGCTCTAGGGGGAACGCGATTCCAATCGATCCAGTATCGGCAAAGATCCATCGTACAGTGCACGAGCTGCTCGAAGCTGGAGATCGAGGAGGATCAGCGAAGGGAGGGGGTGAGGGTGGCCTGATTGGTCTCCTGTGCTCGCGGAATGTGGATGCGAGGAGAAGGTTAAGGTTGAGGCTGAGGTTGAGCGTGAATTGAGATGACTAAGCAGCTCGTGAGCCTGGTTCTTTCCGGTAGTACTGGCCGAAGCCTTAACCTCAGCCTTAGCCTTGACCTCAAGATGGGAAGGGACCACTGCGCGCGCCTTCCACTGACCCTCGAGAAAACGGAATGCCGCCTCCGCGTCATGCTCGGTGTAGAGTGTCACCTCAAGGCCCGTTTGGACCAGCGCCAGGCGAAACAATTCGCACTCGCCGGGGCTGTCTTCGATCAAGAGAATGGATGGGTTGGATGCCATAAATGTCCCCGCGCACAGCAATCCGATGAGAAGCCTCAGCACAGATCGTGCCGGAGGCGGTGGAGAAGGAGGGATCTAGCCGGCTCGAATAAATTCAGCAAGTTAGCGATGATGCACGACCGGCGACGAAGGACGAGATGCGAGCGACGATGAGAGGATATGGAGAAATGCCAGAGGAGGAGGGGAGATATTCCAGAGGAGAAAAGTTGGCGGGTCCTGTCGCTGACCAGCCCAGCCGTGCTCACTCCACCCATCCCCCAGTGGGGCCCTTACGCCGCGCGCGACTGGGCGCCCGGTCAGCGCCACCCGCTGAAGAAATCATCTGGCCCTAGGGGGGGTGGGGAAAACGAGCAAGCTTGGAGGGATCATTCTAGCCGCGTCTCGCCGGTGAGCTATTGCTAGGAAGTCTGGGCTGGCTGAGATAGTCGGCAACGCTCTGGCGAGTCATGTGTACAATATGAGATCATCAGCCTGAATCCAACTCAAGGGGTGTCACAAGAGGCGTTTCCTTCCGTCAAGTCTTCTGCATTACAAATGGCCTTTTCTTCAGAGGAGAAGTGCTTCTCGATTTTCGAGATGTAGTCGACCGGGTAATTGCCCTCGACTACACAAGTTGTCGCCCCACCGAAACCATCGGCCTCGACGAGAACCACTTCGTCTTCGAGCGCGCAAAGTGGTGATGAGTAAAGGACTGTGCCGGGGGCACTTATTCCCAGATCCTCCCTAATTGCATCAGCTTGAGCTTGAAAGCGTTGGAGTTGTTTTATCTTTTGCTTTCGGTTCATGGCCTGGAACCGCGAGAGCTAAAAGGTTTCATTCAAGATGGCAGTATCCTTGTGGAGCGGCGTCAAGAAATTCTCTAGTATGAGTTTGGGTGGGAAGTCAAGCCCTTGTTACGAGGGATTGACCTTGTTGGAATTGATCGGGGGAAGGACTCGGATTTCTTCAGTGGCGCCAAGAAACGGGGATACTTTTGCGATGGACCAGCCTTGACGACCGGCCACCGCGTCCGTGCTCGTCGTTCGTGACGCGTCGTTCGCCCCTCGTCTCTGATATCTCTTCGGTCGTCTGGAACCTTCACCTTAGCTCACCCTTCACCTCTCACATTTTCTGGCCATTAGCCATGCACTATCAGCCATTCGCTCCTATCCGCGCTGCGTGCGCTCGTTCTGCGTGGGGCCAGCACGGCCGACCGGCCGTCGTCAGCGGCTTGCGTCCTGCCCGGAACGGAACCGGGTGGATACGCGTTTGACCTTTGCGGCAGACTGGTTGCTCAGCGTCATGGCGTCAAAGCTGCGGAAGCCGACTTTTTCGGAAGGCAGGAGACCCTTGATAGGGAAAGGGGCCTCCGAACCACGCGTGGCATTTTAGGGCAGCACGCCGAGCTGCGTCGTCCCTTTCCGCTACAGCACCGAGCACTCCAAGAATCGCAGATCCTTCTTTCCTTCCACCTAATTCAAGCTGAATCATCGCATCCTTTCCCCCCTTGTTGTCCTTGGACATGGCACTCCGCTTGCTTGACCATCACATGTCTGGTGTCGCTACAGGTCCGTAACAGGGGCAACAGCGGGGGGCCGGGAAAGGAGGCGTTATGAGAGCGGCAGAGTACTTTGTCAATGCTCATGATCCCAAGACCTTGACCGTTCGGCAAGTGATGGAGGATGCGGTCTTCACGGTGAGCCCGCAGACCAAGGGGGCCACCATCGCCGAGATACTGACGGAACGGAACTTTGGCAGCGTCCCTGTCGTGGAGGAAGATCGCACGCTCCTCGGCCTGGTGAGCGAATTCGACCTGTTGCGGGTGATGGATGAGGGCAAAGACCTCCGTCAGTTGACCGCGACGGACATCATGACCCGCGACGTGGTCACTGTCACCGAAGAGATGCCGGTCAAGGATCTGGTCCATCTGCTTCAGGCGCGGCACCTCATCCGAGTCCCGGTCGTCAGAGGGAAGAGCCTGATCGGCATCGTGGCCCGACGGGATGCCGTCTTCGGATACGTGAAAGCGACGGCCAAGTACTGGCCGTAGAACCGTGATGCGTGATCCGTGATCCGTGAACTATGAGACGTGATGCGTTCTCTGGTCGCCCCTTTCCATCCTCCGAGACATGGGCTCCGAACAACGGATCACGCGTTACGGATCACGGAAAACGGAGGAAGGAGGTCACCATGGCATTCTTACGAAGGCTCCAAGAGTATCTCGATGCCAATCACGTGCACTATGAAGTGTTAGGCCATCAGGAAGCCTATACGGCGCCGGAGATCGCCCACACCTTGCGTGTGTCGGGGAAGATGCTCGCCAAGGCACCCAGAAAGGGGGACATTCTACTTTTCTGACGGCTCACCTGCGACGATCGCTCACCGCGCCCTCATCATTTGTGAGTCATTCTTCGTATCTCGCTGAAAAGTCCGAAACACTTCACGCTTTTGCCATCCGCTCTTCTGTCCCGCCATCCGCCATCAGCGCTTCCTCCCCAGTCTCAGTCCTCAGTCCTTCGACAAGTCTCAGGACCCCGAGTCATATCGAGGGGCACTTAGCACTTCCGAGACGCCATCAGCTATCAGCTCTTGCCGAGGTGTGTCGCTTATAAATCATCCTCATTGAGACAGCGCCCGAGTCCCTGTTGTTCGGCGAAGTAGTAGGCATAGTGCATGGCCGCGAGATTCGCGACTCGTTCCTCCGCCTCTTCACGACCATCCGTATAAATAATCTGGATGCCATATCGCGCGGTCATGGCATCCAGGAAATCCATCATTCCATTTTTGTGATATCGGCCTACCCGTCCTGCTGTGTTGTATTGGATGGCGCCTTCGATCACAAGAAACCGATGCGGGAAGGCGAGGAGGGGTTCGAGTTCTCGCAGAAAGCGCGGGCGATTGTCGGAGGGATTGGAGAAAATCGTATTGAGCTCTTCTACTCGCCTGCGTTCCACGCAAAATATCCCCGGCGCTTCAGCAATGGCATAGTCGCCCGCCGGCAGTGCTTGTCGGATGGTCCCGGCTATGCGAACGCGACCCTGAAACTCGTAGGGGAGTTGCTCGTTGCTGTCTACGAGCAGATGAATGGCAGGCACCATGGTTTTAGGTTGACCTTGCCGGGAGAGGGTCATGAGTGATTGCGGTCCTCGAGGGTCCTGGCGGGATCGTGGGGCGGGTTGGGGGCGGGGTGGAGGGGAGGAGCGTGGGGGTGGCGTGGTTGAGGGAGAGGGCTGTGTGGCGGCATCGTAGCGTGTGCGTGCGGCGGGGTCACTGAGGGTTTGATAGGCTTGGTTGGAAAAACTCAATTCTTGGTTCGACAGGCTCACCACGAACGAAAAAAACTCCCTAATTTTCAACACTGCCTCCGTTCGCCCTGAGGCCCTCGAAGGGTGAACGGAGAGTTTTTCCGCAACCTGCTAGATTGAACTGAACAGAGTCAGCGAAACGAGGCATGTCTTGGCTGAAGGGATTTCGAGGTCGGTCTGATTGTACGGGAGATGTCCTGAGACTAGTGAGGCTCTCCACCGAGGCCATAGTTCTTGAGTTTGGTCAGGAGTGTCTTGTAGTCGATCTGTAGAGCCTTGGCGGTATGGGTCTTGTTGCCGTGGTGATGGTCCAGCACCAGGAGAATGTGGGCCTTCTCTGCGTCTTCCAGCGACTCGGAGGCAGATGCGGTGGGGGTATCTGGCTTGGTGGAACGGGGAGGGAGTGCCGCGGTCACCTCCTCCGCAGCGATGGGATGGGTGGCGCGGCTGGACGACAAGAGCAAGATCCGCTCGACGACGTTCCACAGCTCCCGCACATTACCGGGCCAGGCGTACCCCGTCAGCACAGCCAGCGCATCAGGTGAGAAGGATCGCACAGGGTGACCGGGGATCGGGATGGTGTGCACAAACTCACCGGCGAGGGCGGGGATGTCCTCCCTTCGGTCTCTCAATGGCGGCACTCTGATCGGGACCGTGTTGATCCGGTAGAGCAAGTCATCGCGGAACCGTCCCTGCAGCACGAGTTCCTGCAAGTCCTTGTTGCTGGCCGCCAGGAACCGCACGTTCGCGTGGAGGGTCCGCGTTCCACCGACTTGCCGGTATTCACCGCAGTCAAGGACCCGGAGCAGGCTGACCTGCATGGGTCCGGACATGTCGCCGATCTCGTCGAGAAAGAGGGTGCCGCCCTCCGCGGCCGCGATCAGTCCCCATTTGGTCGCACTGGCGCCGGTGAAGGCTCCCTTCTCATGACCGAACAACTCGCTTTCGAGAATGTGGCCGTGAAGGGCCCCGCAGTTGACGGCGAGAAAGGGCCCGGCCTGGCGTGGGCTCAAACTGTGCAGGATGCGTGCGACGACCTCTTTGCCCGATCCGGTTTCTCCCTGGATGAGCACCGGGGCTTGTGACGGCGCGATCTTCCGAATCATGGTGAGGACGGACTGCCAGGCGGCGCTCTTGCCCTCGACATGTCCCCCAATTCGAGCCGCCGCCTCGAAGCGAAGCGCCGTGTTTTCCTGGCGGAGTCGGCGCATGGTCGAGAGCTTCGTCAGGGCCGCGGCGACCTGTGCGGTATCGAACGGGATGTCTTTGACCAGATAGTCCCATGCTCCGGACTTGATCGCCTCCACGGCATGCTTCACATCTGCGTGGCCGGTGAGCACGATCACGTCCACGTCCGGTTGATGCTCGTGAACCCATCGCAGGACCTCCAGCCCGTCCTTGCCGGGCATCCGCAGGTCCGTGATGACACAGTCAAACGATTGCTCGCGCAGTCGGTCGATCCCTGCCTGCCCCTGCGCGGCCGTGGTGACCTCGCAGCCGGACGCCTTCAGCGTGTCGGCCAAGGCCAAGCGGACAAATTCCTCATCGTCGATGACCAGGATTCTCATCATAATAGGGACTTGCTCGCCGAGAAATTACTCTTGAGTTAACCGTCCTGCCCTAACGAGTATCGTGTATCGAGTAACGAGTAGAAAGTCGGAACCATCGAACCCCAAGTCGTATGACGAGAACGGCTCGACGGGACCGAGTCTCCAACTCGATACTCATTACTCGATACGCGATACCTGTTCATCGTGACTTCCGCATCGCTTCACGCATCACGTCCAGTATATTCGGTCGGGGTGCGGCTCCCGCCGATCGTGATTTCCGGAGGGGTCGCATGGCGTGTGAATTTCAGGGCGTTATCCACCAGGTTCAGCAGCGTCTGGCGGAGGCTGGTCGGGTCGCCCGGCACGGTTGCGGGTGGCACCTCCACGCGGATGTGCGCCCCGATCGCGTCCGCCTCGCGAGCACGATCGGCAAGGACGCCGTCGGTGAGCGCCTTGAGATTCACCGGTGTCTTGGGGAGAGCCTGCTGTTCGAGACGCGCGTATCGGAGCAGATCGTCAATGAGTGCCGAGAGTCTGAGCGCCGAGGTCCTGATCGTTGTCACGTAGTGCCGGGCCGTGGGATCGAGCAAGCTCCCGTACTGTTGTTCGAGAAGTGAGGAGAATCCTTCGATCTCGCGCAAGGGGGACTTGAGGTCGTGCGCGACCGAGTAGGAGAAGCCCTCAAGCTCTTTCGTTTTTCGCTCCAGGGCTCCCGTGCGTTCGCGGAGCGTGCCCAACATCGTATGCAGCGACCGGCTCAACGCCCCTACTTCATCCTGCGGCGTCCACGGCTCGAAGGCGGCGGAGAGGTCCTGGCGGGCGACACGATCGGCCGTGTACGCCAAGTCCGTGAGCGGGCGTGCGATCTGCTTCGTGACCAACCGGTAGGTGCCCGCGATGACCAGGCCAAGCAGCAAGACCAGCCCCATGGTCAGCTGCCGGGCCCGACCGACCAACCGGTCCCCTTCCTTTTTCATCTCTATGTCGATCTTGGTGTGGGCGTCCACGAGGCCTTGCAAGGACTGGGTGAGGCGCCCCATGCGCTCATCAATCTCCGTCGTCAGCCGCTCGCGTTCCGCTGAGGTGCGAGTCTTCGATGGGGTCAGCAGGGGATGCCACAAGGAGGGGAGGGAGGGCAGCAGTCCTCCAATGTCGGTCAAGGCTGCGTCTTCCTGGTCCGCCAGGGCCACCTCCCCGTGCTCCACGAGCATCTCGTACAGAATCAGATGCGTCCGGGTGGCATGCCGGGACCGGTATAGCTCGAAGTCGCGGGTGGCCGCCGCCATCAATTCATCGAGGTGCTGGCCTGCCTCCTCGGCCTTTTGAATCGCCGGATGTTCGAGAAATTGATGCAGGATGAGCGTGGCTTCCAAGATGGTTCGCTGCATGGTTGCAGCAGTCACCACCGCGGGGACCGTAATGCGCTGATGGCGGTCCACGTAGCTGTTGACCTTGGAGAGATAGAAAAGGCTGGCGGCCAGTGTGAGGCTCAGGAGTCCCAGCAGGACGCCGAAGGAGACGAAGAATTTCCGGCTCAGCGTCAGATCGCGGAACCAGCTCGGCGTGATGTCACGCATGGCGTACAGTAGCACAGGCGGGGCATTCGGAAAAGGCGACGCGCGAATCCATGAGGGCGGGCGGGACGGGCGTGTGTCATGATACTTGACAAAATGACAAGTATACTGATATCTCCATGTCCGTGGTCATTCCTGCCCTCATCAGGCTATCCGACTCGGTCGAGAACCGCCTCCGTCAGCTTCGCGAGGCGCGCGCCTTGTCCCAGGCTGACTTGGCTGGGCAGGCGGGGATTACCCGGCAGGCTGTGTATGCCATTGAGGGCGGTGACTACCTGCCCACGACCGGCGTGGCCCTGCGCCTGGCTGTCCGTGTCCGCCTCCTGCGCGACCGGCGGAGCATCGAAGAAGAAGTCACCGTGGCCGGCTGCGACCCGTCGATCTTTCTGGCCGGCGAGTATCTTCGCCGCCGTCAGGGCGCCGCGACGGTGGTCGGGTGGACGATGGGCAGCGGGGCGGCGCTCCAGGCGCTCCTGCACGGTCAGGTCCATGCGGCTGGTGTTCATGTGGTCGATGACAAGACGGGTGAGCACAATCTGTCCTTCCTGCGGCGGCACCTCAGGAAGGGGGCCTACACCGTGGTGACCTTCGCGGCCTGGGAGCAGGGATTGCTGATGGCCCCCGGTAATCCGAAGGGCATCCGAACGGTGGCGGATGTGAGCCGAAAGGGCGTCACACTTATGAACCGCGAAGAAGGGGCCGGTGCCCGCTTGCTCCTGGATCGTCAATTAGCCGCAGCGGGGATCAAGCCGGCTCAGGTCAGTGGCTACCGCCGGCTCGCGAGTTCTCATCTGGAGGTGGCGCGCCAGATTGCGGAGGGGCAGGCGGATGTCGGCGTCGGCATCCGTTCGGCGGCCACGCTCTTAGGGCTGTCCTTTGTGTCGCTGCAAGAAGAGCGATACGACCTGGTCATGCCGACGACCTACCTCTCGACTCATCCCGGTCTCTCTATGCTGCTCGACACCATGACCACGCGGGCCTTTCGCAAGGAGATCGACTCACTCGGAGGGTATGACGTTCGCGAAATGGGGATGCGCCGCACCCTGCGAGGGCCGGAGAGGAGCGGGCGATAGGCTATGAGCCAGCACATGGCGAAGAAGACAAGCAGGTGCGGTCTCTTTCTGGCCGTTCTGTGCCTTGGAGGGGGCGTCACCCCTGTGGCGGCCGCCGATTTGGTCATCGCAGCATCTCCCAGCGTCGCTGTCCCACTGGAAGCCTTGGCGCGTGCCTATGAGGTGACGCATCCACAGACACGCGTCCGCCTCTATTACGACCGGGCGCTGGATCTGCGCCGGACTCTCGCGTCGATCCAACAGGATGGCCGGCATTTCATCGGCACGGGCGAGGTCTCGCTCGTGGCACCAGGGGATGACGAATTGCTGGATCGCCTAGAGCAGAAGTACTACGTGCTGCCGGGCAGCCGGCAGGTCTACGCGGTGAACCGGCTGGTGTTGGTGGTGCCCGAGGCGTTGGTCGAGGCACCCTCGTCGTTTGACGCGGTGGCGGCTGACGGACGGCTCCGGCTGGCCGTGGCCGATCCTGACAGCACGGCACTGGGGCGCGAGACCCGGGAATTGCTGGAGACGCTGGGACTGGTGGGTGCGGTGGATGGGCGGGTGGATATGGCGGCCGACGCTCGAGGGGTGCTGGACCATGTGTTGAACGGGCAGGCGGACGTCGGGATCGTGTCCGGTTCCGATGCGGCTCGTGAGCGAGATCGTGTCCGGGTCGTGGCCACGGCTCCGGGCGACCGTCCGGCTCCCAAGATGCACTCCATCGCGATGGAACGCTACTGCCCCGACCGGGCACGGGGCGAGGAGTTCCTTCGATTCCTCCACACGGAGGCTGCCCGCGCGGCAATCAGGCTAGTCGGCTACGACACGGTGGGAGCACGTCAGGAGCCGGCGCCGTGACGGGTCGCATGCTCGATCGGCTGGTCGCATGGGGCTGTGCCGGAGCGGCCCTCCTGACGCTCTCCTGTGCGCGGCTGCCCTACGAGACCACGAGCATCCAGCAAACCGAGCGGCTTCGTGTCGCGCTTCAGCGAGAAGTAGAGCCCGCGACCTACACGCATCCGGTCGATCTCAGCACGTCCGAGATCGCGGCGCTGCTTGCCGGCTATTCGATTCGTCCTCAACCAAGTCTCCCGCTCCGATGGTATGCGGAAGAAATGCCGCCGACTCGGCTGTTCCGGGCCGACGAGATCCAGGTGTTGGCCCCGGTGCTGGGGGAGGCGCTCCGTCGGGCCTCACCCAACGAAAGGGTGGCCTTTACTCTGCTCGCGCCCGGCCTGAATCCGAGGTATGACCGCGACGTGGTCGGGGGCTGGCTGGCGATTCGGGTCGGCCTCCTCCACCTCACGATCGAGTATTTTCATGTGCCACAACCGGCCACGCGGTTCAGTCCCTATGACACGAACTATCCCACGCCACCCTCCGGTCCTGAAGCCTATGTGCTCTATTTCGAGCCGGGGCGTTTCTGGATGTTGGACGAGAGGCGGAAGAGTCGAGCGGTGGACCTGCGCGGATTCCTGAAGTCCGCGGCGAGACCGGCTCCATGAGGCGCGGTGCGCAGTTGAACCTCCTGGGCGCAATGCTCACGCTGGTGATCTGGGTGTGCGGGAGCGGGGCAGCCCATGCGGTGGAGTCGGGCCGACTGGTGGAGAAAGACGGCAAGTATGTCTTCGTCGAGAGCCAGGATCCCGCGCTCAAGCTTCTGATGGAGCGGGCATTGAGGCAGGGGGTTGTTTCTCAGGAGGAATTCGACCGCACGATGAAGGAGTCGGAGGCTCGGGCCTATCTCCTCCAGCCCAGCTTTAAAGCCTGGTACGACCGGGGCTTCAACTTCTCAATGAACGACAATGCCTTTTTCCTGAAGATCCGCGCTCGGTTTCAGGGGCGGATGACGCAGCGGTTTCGAAACGAGGCCTGGCGCAATCCCGGTGACGCGAAGAATTTTCCAGATCTGCTTGGTGTGTGCGGAGATTATCGGGCGAATCGTTCAGAAGGGGAGGCGTTAACATTTAGTCTGCGCCGCGCCCGCCTGTACTTCATGGGGCATCTATTTAACCCCGACTTCAAGTATTTCATCCAAGTGCGCGGCGAGACCGCCGAGAATTCGCAATCGCCCGGGTTTCTCCAGCTCTTTGATTGGAACCTGACGACGACGCATGTGCCATGGGCGAATCTGCAGTTCGGGCAGTACAAGGTGTTCTTCAATCGGGCGCAAATCAACTCGACGGCTTCCATGCAATTCGCCGAACGGGCGATGGTCATGGATGCCTTCACCGCCAGTGGGCTAGATCGGCGGGATATCGGGCTCACGCTCATGAACGACGAAGAGCTGTACCCCGTGAACTACTATATTGGGGTGTTCAACGGAACCGGTCCGAACTTCAACCGTCTCGGCGTATTCAATAGCGAAGATCCGGGCGGAGCTTCGGGAACTACCCAGCGGAATATCAATGCCAACGCCAGATTGGATACCGGGAACGTCATGGTAACCGGGCGTCTCATGTGGAACGTGATGGGGCGGCCAGGGTACGGCGAAGGGGACTTGGTCTATTCCGAGACACCTCAGATGGCGGTCGGCGCCGGCTACGCCTACAACCCTTCGATTAATACCAGCACCAATAACAATTTTATTGGCATTGATCTCGCCAATCTCAACTACCGCCGGCAACTTGCGACCTTCGGCAACGGGCGCCAACTCGGTTGGGGGGGCGTAGACTATTCGACCTGGGCCGCCGACTACATCTTCAAGTATCGAGGCCTTTCCTTCCAGACGGAGTACTACTTCAAGAACGTGATTCGTCACGACAAGGGCCGCCCGCAAATATGCACCGCGCTCACCGGCAGTACCTGCACGGCCTTCGCCGAAGCACCTGGCCTCCTGGGTAATGCCCAGGGGTGGTACGCCCAGTCAGGGTACTATCTGATCCCGCAGAAATTGGAACTGGCCGCTCGCTATGCCTGGTGGGACCCGGACACGCGCGCGGAGGGGGATGTCATCAAGGAAGTCAACGCCGCGCTCAGCTACTATTTCCACTCCACCTACGACCATAAGATTGTGTTCGAGTTCTCCAATACGGCAATGGGAACCGGCGGGTTTGCGATCGGCAGAAGCGCTCCGCTGCCTGCGGGGTTCGGGACCACGCCTCTCGATGCGGTCGGCGGTACCTTGGTGGAAAATCGTCTGAGGATCCAGTATGAAATATTTTTTTGAACATTCACGCTCTTTCTTTTTACACCTCACGCCCCACGTCTTACGCCAGACGATTGCATTGATGGCGGTGGGGATGTTCGCTCTTCTCCCGGCAGCGGCAATGGCGGCAACTGATGAGCTGAATATCGCGGCAGCCTCGGATCTCAATTTCGCGTTCAAAGAGCTGGTCGGTGCCTTCGAACGACAGACCGGCACGCACGTGAAGTTGTCGATGGGCTCGTCCGGAAACTTTTTTGCCCAGATTCAAAATGGCGCGCCCTATGATCTCTATTTCTCGGCGGACATTCGCTATCCACAGCAGTTGATGGAGAAGGGGCATGCACAGCCTGGCTCCCTCTACCGGTATGCGGTGGGCCGGATCGTCCTGTGGGTGTCTACCCGAATGCCGGCGGATCTCGGCAAGGGCATGGAGGTTTTGCTCGATCCCGCCGTGCGAAAGGTCGCCATTGCCAATCCGAAGCATGCGCCCTACGGGCGTGCGGCGGTGGCGGCAATGGAACACTTCAAGATCTACGAGCGGGCGAAGGACAAGCTGGTGTATGGGGAGAACATCGCCCAGGCCGCCCAGTTCGTGCAGTCAGGCGCGGCAGATGCCGGCATCATCGCCCTGTCGCTGGCTCTGGCTCCGACGATGAAGGAGCAAGGCCGTTTCTGGGAAGTGCCCCGTGATGCCTATCCGGCGCTTGAGCAGGGCGCGGTGATCGTCAAGGGGGCGTCAAATCAAGTGGCCGCTCACGCGTTTCTCAGTTTTTTGCAGTCGCCGGCCGGCCAGGATGTCATGCAGCGCTATGGCTTCGCCGTGCCCCCGTCCGGAGCTGCGCAATGAGAAGTGATCTGCACCTTACGCCTCACGCCTCACCCGCCTCCGCATGGCTCCGGCGGGTGACCCGCCATAGCCTCCGGCGACGGTGGGTCACGCTTCACGGTCTTCTATGAATTGGACCGCCATTCTCGTCACGTTCAAGCTGGCCACGCTGACGGCCGCGATCCTGCTCGTGATCGGCCTGCCCGTCGCCTATTGGCTGACCTTTTCACGCCGGCGGTGGAAGTTTCTAGTCGAGTCGGTGGTGGCGCTCCCGCTCGTGCTTCCTCCCACCGTCCTCGGATTTTATATCTTGGTTGCGATCGGACCGCACAGCCCGTTCGGGCAATTCTACACGAGCCTCGTGGGGCATCCGCTGCCCTTCACCTTCGAAGGGCTCCTTCTGGCCTCGATCCTCTATAGTTTGCCCTTTGCCGTGCAGCCCTTTGCCACGGCGTTTGACCAAGTGGACCGGCGCCTGATCGAGGCCTCGTGGACCCTGGGAGTCTCCCGTCTTCAGACGTTTTTCAAGTTGATCATCCCGTTGTCTACGGCTGGGGTGGTGACGGGAGTGGTGCTGAGTTTTGCCCATACCTTGGGGGAATT
>JACRLS010000125.1 GCA_016235225.1 Nitrospirota bacterium
CCCACGTAATCGGTGATTAGTGATCGAGTGACTGGGAAGAGCAATCTGCTTGCATCTTGTCCCCAATCACGAATGACTAATTACCAATCACTTTCCCCTAAATATTAAAATACTTCTCGATGCTGATATAGCGCTCGCCGGTGTCGCGGAGAACGGTCACCACGTGCTTGCCCGGGCCCATCTCCTGCGCCACGCGCTGGGCCGCGAACACGTTGGCGCCGGAGGAAATGCCGACCAGCAGCCCTTCCTTCTTAGCCAGCAGCTTGGCCGTCTGATAGGCCTCGTCATCCGTCACCGTCACCACGCGATCCAGCACCTTCCGATTGAGCACCTTGGGCACGAAGCCCGCGCCGATGCCTTGAATCTTGTGCGGCCCCGGATCGCCGCCTGAGAGCACGGGCGAGCCGGCGGGCTCCACCGCAATCACCTGGATCGCCGGGTTCTTCTCCTTGAACACCTCGCCGCAGCCGGTGATGGTGCCGCCGGTGCCCACCGCGGCCACAAATGCGTCGAACTTCCCGCCCAACGCGTCCCAGATCTCCAGCGCGGTGGTCTTCTTGTGCATGGCCGGGTTTGCGGGATTCGAAAACTGATCCGGCATGAAGTACGATGGGTTCTGCGCCACAATGTTTTCCGCCTCTTTGATCGAGCCGCGCATCCCTTCCCACGCCGCCGTCAGCACGAGCTGCGCGCCGTAGGATGAGAGCAGGCTCGCCCGCTCCATGCTCATCCTCTCCGGCATGACGAGGATCAACTTGTAGCCGCGCACGGCGCTCACCAGGGCCAGGCCGATGCCGGTATTCCCGCTGGTCGGCTCCACGATTGTGGCACCGGGCTTCAGCTTGCCCTGCCGCTCCGCCTCGTTGATCATGTTGAGGCAGATGCGGTCTTTCACGCTTCCGCCGGGATTGAAAAACTCCACCTTGGCCCAGACAGTGGCCCCCCCTTCCGGAGAGAGGCGGTTCAGGCGCACCAGCGGCGTGCCGCCGATCAGCTCGGTAATGGTTTGATGTGACGGCATGGCTAGCGTCCGCCTCCCATGTAGAAGAGAAACTCCAGCCGATCGCCCTCTTTCACCGTCGCGTGGTCGAGATGCGCACGATCGACCATCTGGTCGTTCAACTCCACCGCCACCATGTGGGGATCGATGTTCTTGGCTTTGAGGATTTCGGACACCGTCGCTCCCCAAACCTCTTCCGGCTTGCCGTTGATTCTGACCTGCATCCTAGGCCCCCAACCTGGCCAAAACTCTCATGAATTTGACAACTTTAACGAACGGCAGGAGCCCTTGTCAAGGAAGGGGAAGGCGGGTGAAGGGGAAGGCGGGGCGTGGAATGTGAAATGTGAGAAGTGAAAAGGAAGAAGTGAGAATTGAGGCGGAAGATATGGGAAGGGGGGACTGGCTCCCGCCTTCGCTTGGCTTCGGTGGGTGCCTGTCCCCGGTGCCCGTTACCGATCTGACAGCGTGGAAACGGCGGAAGGGGTAGGACGTGAGACGTGAAGCGTGGGGCGGTTGGGGAATTCCTTTGCTCCCGGCCTGCGACCCTTCGACCCACAAGCTCAGGGTGGTGAGCCTGCCCCTCGACTTGGCTCGGGGCCTTGAGCCCGTCACCCCTCGATCCTCCTCGGGGCGACCCTGAGCCCATCGAAGGGTCGAAAGGTCGAACCACGAGCTCAGTCGAGTCGAGCGCGCAGCCTCGGAAGGAAGGAACATAGGCAGCAGCTAGGCCGCCCTTCTTGCTCGCGGAGGCCGCACGATCGGAATGTGCCGGGGGACCCGTTGCTCCGCCGTTGCAACGGGTAGGGACGCGCGCAGTGAACGGCAGCCTGACTACAGCCTAGAAGTGGCGAGGAGAATCAATTGGCGGGCGCAGTAGGAATCTCCCAACCACCCCATGCTGGGAATGAAGAAACAGATGAGTCCCCAAAGAGGGCCTCGTTGGACGCGCGCACTGAGAGATCAATCAGACCCCCCTCTCCCGATATGGAGAATAAGCAAGCTTGGAAGGATCATTTCTATAAGTGGCAGGATCATTTCTATAAGATCACTGCTCGTTCGACGGCCGCAGTCGGAATCCTCCAACTGCCCCACGCTGGGAATGAAGAGGCAGATAAGACTGAAAGGAAGACCTTCGCCTGGGTAAATGGCATGTCCCGGGAAATCGATTGCAAAGCAATCGGAGGGTAGGGCGGGTGAAAATATCTGCCAGTGGGTGGCGGGTGACAAGGTTGCGCGCAGTGAGGGATATCCGGCCACCTCCTCAAGCGCTCCTGAAAAGGCCTTTTAGGACAAACAGAGCTATTTGACCAAAATGGTCTCTTCAAGCTATAGCGTCTCCATGAAGAGCGCGGTCGAACGGCCTTCCCTCAAATCAGTGTCGGCCACCAAAGGCGAAGACGACGTTTTCGTCGGTCCTGACCCAAGCCGGCTTCGGAGGGGAACGGATCGTCATCAAGAAGGGGAAGCGTCCCACCGCGGTTATCTTGGGGTATGAGGACTTTCAGCGGCTGGTGGATCTCGATGATCGCTTCGAGTCGGTCTTGCTGGCCCGCAGCCTGAAAGAAGACCGCTTTCTGTCGCTGGACGAGGTCACGCGGCGTTTGAGCCTGTGAGCTACTCGCTGGAGTTCTCAGAATCGGCCATTGGTGCGCTGGAAGACCTCGGGCATGCCGACTCGAAACGGCTCCGGCAGGTGTTCCTCAAGATTCTGAGCCTCCGACGCACCCCTCGTCCCGCCGACTCCGAGCAGCTCGCCAATTTCTCCTACAAGGGATTGTCGGGGTTCCGGGACACGCAAGGGGAGTACCGCATCGTGTATGCGATCGACGTGAAGGCCAAGCTCGTCAAACTCGCGCGTGTCCTTCACCGGGACCGCGACTACCGCGAACTCGACCGGATCTAGCCCGTCCTTCTAACCCTCTGGAAGCCCCTCGCCCGTCGGACCTGAGCGCCGCTCTCTTCCTACGGCGAGGTCCGGCTCGACAGTCTGCAAATGGGGACTGGCACCCTTCCGCGCGTCCGTCGTTCGACCCAGAGGCTCTCGACGGGCGCGTGGTGTCCCCGGTCTGAAGTGCAGGCCCGTGCGTCCGAAGCGGGACAGGCACCGTCGCGGACGACAGAGCCAGTCCCGTGGGGCAAGAAGAGCGACAGTCCCCCCCGTGGTGTCCCCGTCCGAAAGGCGGATAAGCATGATGCGGGTTATAGTCGGGGGCGGCAGGTCTCGACCGGCCAGACGCGAACACGATGGCCGCGCGTCTGCCAGAGGGGGGCCGCAATCGCCTGGAGCTGCAGCACGATACGGACTTTGTCGGGAAAGGGCAGCGCAGCCAACCGGCGGCGGCGGGTCTCCTTCGCGGCCAGGAGGCGCGAGACCTCGGGAGTCAGGTCGTCCATTGTGTCCACCGTTCGAGGAGGCCGTGACGGCACAAGACTTTCTGCAGATAGGAGTGGTCCATCTCGGCTTGATCCCGGAGGAGCCCGACGCGCAATCGGTCCTTGTCGCGGCCGGTTTGCACGGCCACCGCGACCAGGTGTTCCGGGCGAAGGACTCGTGTCGGGGTCTGTTGATACAGACTATCCCTCGCCTCCTTCAACGCCTCCTCCAATAAGGCGTTGTAGGCCGGGAGGAACTGAACCGGCACCCCCTCAATATCGACGCATTCCCCCTCCTCCATGTAGCCCCGCGTGCGTAGCGCTTCGTACAGGGGTGTCAAGGTGAGGAGCCCGCTGGTCGTTTGGGGGAGCACCACGATGACGTCGAGATCGAAGGTCAGCACCGGCTCCGTGTAGAACGTCGCGCCCATGGCACCCGCGATCGCATAGCGACCGAGGATGCCCTCTCGCTCCAGTGTATTGAGAACCGTTAGCGTCGGCTCCATCTCTGGTCACTCTATCACGCCCCTGCGGGGGCAGCCAAACGCTCATTCGCATCCCGGTCCGGCTTGACAGTCTGCGAGCACGTCGGGCAGGATGCGCTTCCCTTCAGGGGAGCCTCGAATACTATGTGGAAGCAGAATTTCATGTTCCGGTGGAACGAGGCGGCGCCGCTCCCGCAGACGGAGAACGAACTCTTTCATGACACCGATCCGGCTCCGGACAGCGCGGGCCTGAAGCTGGAGAAGTTCCTCTCGGTCTGGCTGCAGGGCGACGGAGACGAGGGGAAGCCGGAGGCCTACACGACCATGTACGTCCGCACGGCGACGCTGGACTTCGACAAGCGTGCCGGGTTTCTGCAGCCGATTCAGGGCCGCTCCCACCAAATCAAGCAATTGCTCACGCCGCCACAGAAACAGTTCTTGAAAGACTGGCTCGTCAAGACCTCCGTGTCCGCGTGGGAGGCCTCGGACGATTCATTCAAACTGCTCTTGGAACTGTGATGCGGGAGCGCGGGCAGGCACCTTCAAGCCTTGCCGGGGAGTGACCGGGTGCCTTCTGCTGGTTTTTAGCCGAATCTGAATCCTGTTGGCCGGACACTGACCACTGTCCACCGACCACCAATCCCTGATGCCCCATGAAACGCTACGTCATTGTCGGAGGTGGCCCGGCGGGCATCAGCGCTGCGCAGGCCATTCGCGCCAAAGACCCCGACGGCGCGATCGTGGTGGTGGACCGCGATCAGGACCCGCCGTACTATCGCACCGAGTTGGATACCTACATCGCCGGGGCGACCTCCGATGCGGAGATGCCGTTGCATCCGCCGAGTTTCTATGCGGAGCAGCGGATCGACCTGCGCCTGCAGTCGGTGGTGACGGCCATCCGGCCGGGCGAGCATGCCGTGCAGCTCTCGACCGGCGAGGTCCTGCCGTACGACGCGCTGTTGCTCGCGCTGGGCGCTTTGCCGATCACGCTGGGTTGGTTTGATTCAAGTATCCCTGCCCTGATGACCGTGCGGACCTGGCAGGATGCGCGGTGGGTCGTGCAACGGGCGACGGCCTCGAATGGCCCCGTGGTGGTCGTCGGGGGCGGCGTGTTGGGATTGATTTTGGCGGAGGGCTTGCGCGAGCGGGGGAGGCCGGTCGAATTGATCGAGCGGGAGGCGCGCCTCTGGGCGCCGATGTTCGACGACGAGGCCTCGGCCATGATCACCGCCAAGCTGGGCGAACGGGGAATCACGGTGCGCCTTCGTGAGGAGATCACCGTCGTCGAGCCGGCGGGGAACGTGGCCGTGCTCAGCACCACGAACGGGCGGAGGCTCACCAGTGATCTGGTCCTGGTGGCCATCGGCGTGAAACCGGACCTGACACTGTTGGCGGGGACGGGGATTCGCGCGGACCGCGGGATTCTGATCGACCATGAATGCCGGACCAACGTGCCGGACATCTTCGCGGCTGGCGACGCGGCGCAGGCCTACGATCCGCTGAGCGGGCAGTTCCGCGTGGTGACCAATTGGAATTACGCGATGGAGCAGGGTAAGCTCGCCGGCACCTGCATGGCGGGGGGCGGCGCGCCGGCGAAGGGCGCCGTGACGTCGAACGCTGAGACCTTCTGCGGGGTGCGGGTGAGCGGGCTGGGGCTGACGCAGCCGAGGCCTGGTACGACCCTCGTGATCGGGCGCGATGCGGCCAAGGGCATCTATCGAAAACTGGTGGTGAAGCAGGATCGTCTGATCGGCGCCTTGCTGGTGGGCAATACGAGCGGCGAAGGCATGATGCGAAAGACCATGCTAGACGGGGCACCCCTCACCCCGGCGGACGCGAAGTCGCGCTTTCTCACGGGACTGGTGCTGGAGGAGACGACGGTGGCATGAGGCAGCCGCTGTGGGTCCTGTCGGCCGTGCTGCTGGTGTTGCTCGCACTGCCGGGGCTGTCCGAGGCCGGGGCCCTGTCACCCGAGATCTACTATGCACCGGAGGACTTGCCCGGCGACCGGCTCGCTTCACTATACGATCGGGCCCAGCGCTACCTCTACGTGTCGGTGTATCGGTTGACCTATCCGCCGATTGTGCGGGCGTTGGTGGCTGCCAAGAAGCGGGGCGTGGACGTGCGTCTGGTGACCGATCGCGAGGGGCTGAACGATCCGAAGGTGGAGTCGGCCCTGACCACATTGCACCTCGCGGGCGTGCCCATTCGCATCAACCGGCACGACGCGCTGATGCACCTCAAGCAGTCCGTGATGGACGATGAGATGAATACGTCGGGCTCCATGAATCAGACCGGCAGCGCCAATCGCTACAACGATGAACGGTTGGACGTGCTGCGCGATCATGTGACGACGGTGAAGGCCCGGGAAAAGTTTCTGTCGATGTGGAAGGATGAGGAAAGGTTTCGGGCATGGAAGCAAGAGTAGGTGTCGTGGTTAAGAGGCCTCGATCAGGCTCTTTGCTCGCGCAACGCGCGGTCGCGGACTCCCCTCGTTGGACGCGCGCAGTCGAGCCTGACCGGGGCCTCTTGCACGACCTGACAGCCATCGCGCGAAACCTAGGGAGAGTGGAGATGAAGGTCCTGGGGGAAGGGAACCTATCCAGACTCTGTGCTCGCGAAATGCGCGAAAGCAAGGTGCGTGGACGGTCGAGAGTCTTCCTTGCTCCCGGAGCGCGCGCCATCGGAAGGAGCGAGAGGGTGGCCTGCTGATCTCCTGTGCTCGCGCAACGCGCGGCCTCAGAAGGCCCTCGTTGGACGCGCGCACTGGGAGATCAATCAGGCCCTCTTCCCGAGATGGAGATAAGCAAGCTTGGAAGGATCATTTCTATAGGATCACTGCTTGCTCGACGGGCGCAGTAGAATCCTCTCGACTGTCCGCGTATGAGATCGCGTAGGAAGGACCGTGGCTCCGTTCGCTGCGCCACCCGGAGACATTTCTCCATTCGAGCGAAACCTGGGGGGAGCAAGCGGTGACTGAACGAACCGATGTGGTGGTGGTCGGGGCCGGGGGCGGCGGGGCGGTGCTCGGGCTCGCCCTGGCTCAGAAGGGCCTGGGGACCATTGTGCTCGAACAGGCGTCAGGACCGCCCGGCGGCTTGCGTGGAGAAATCCTCCAACCCAACGGGCAGCAGGTCTTGGCTCGGTTGGGTTTGCTGGACAAGCTCCCGTCAAAGGCGGTGCGATCAGTTCGCTATTTCCATTTTTGCCGAGCCGGTGGGGCCCACCTCTGCACCGTGGATTACGAGATGCTCCCGCCGCCCTACAACCGGGCTGTGGTGACGCTGCCGAATGTGGCCCACCATGTGATACTGGATACCTACGAGCAGGCCGCGCTCGGTGGTCTGCGCCATGGCACCAGTTTCAAGGGCCTACGCCGCGACGGCTCGCGCGTCACCGGCGTATGGGCGGAACAGCAAGGGAAAGCGGTCGAGATCGAGGCGACGCTGGTGGTGGGCGCCGACGGAGCGCGCTCGAAGGTTCGGGAGGCGCTCGGTATTCCGGGCACGCTTCACCTCTATGAGGACGGCTACCTGATCGGGCTGGTCGATCAGGCGGAGGCGCTGGAGGAGTCGCTCTATTTTGTCGGGCGCGGCGAAATCCTCGGGGTGTTTCCTGCCGCCGACCGTAAGCTCTATTTCTTCCTGATGATCCCGGCCGGTTCATATGAGGCGGTCAAAGCCAAGGGCCTTCCGGCGCTCTGCGAGACCCTCACACGCATTGCGCCCGACTTAGGGCAGACGTTTCGTAATCTGACCGACTGGTCGCAGACGGCCTACATGCCGACCGGCCGCGTGCGGACCCCTCGATGGGTGGCCGACGGAGCGTTGCTGATCGGGGATGCCGCCCACGCGATGAATCCGCACGTCTCCCAGGGGCGCATGCAGGCCATGATGGATGCGATGACCGTGGCCGATCTGGCGCCTGAGTGGCTGGCGCGTGGTGATATGTCTGCGGGAACGCTGGCGGAGTTTGAGCGGCGACGTCGTCCGCAGGTGACGATGTTGCAACGCCTGGCGGATGAGCAAGTGGTCTTTTGGAATACCGGCAATCCCGTCTTGATGCTGTTGCGGGACCGGGTGTTTCGGACGCTCGACCGAAACCGGCGGCTTCGGTATGCTGTGCTCGAAGCGACGGCGGGCTTGCGTGCTCAGCCTCCCTTCAGTGTCTGGGATCGGCTCGTGGCCGGCGGATTTGTGCCGGATTTTTCGAAAGATCGTGTGTAGGGGCAATCTGACCTTCATGACCATTCTACTGAGAGACAGTACGCTGGCTTCACTCCCCGACGATCTTCGGGCGTTGCTCCGGCGCTATGTGAAGCAGATCGGCGGGATCTTCGGCGAGGAGTTGTCGGCGATCGTCCTGTATGGGAGCGGCGCGGGCCCCGACTATCTGCCCGATCGGTCGAACGTGAACGTGCTTATCGTGCTGGCCCGCCAGAGTCCTGAGACCCTCCGCCGCTACGCCGCGCTCCACCGGAACTGGCAGAAGGAGCAGGTGATTCCGCTGTTCCTCACGGTGGAGGAATTGCGGGCCACGCGCGACCGGTTTCCGCTGGAGTATCAGGATATGGCCGAACCCCATCTTGTGCTTGCCGGGGACGATCCCTTCACGGAGCCGATGGTGGAGGCGCGAGTCCTGGCTGAGGCCTGCCTTCGTGAGCTGCGGGGTCAGCTCGTGCGGCTGCGGCAACGATTCGTAGAGGGCGGCGGGTCCGTGGAAGCCGTACTGATATTGCTGCCGCTCTCCCTCACGGCGACGCTCCCGGCCTTGCGCGGGCTATTGCAGGCGCAGGGGCGGCCGATGTGTCGGACGACGGAGACGGTGATCCATGACGTGCAGGCCCCGCTGGGTCTCGACCTCGGGGTCTTCCACGAAGTGCTGCAGCTCAAGCGCGGCCGGATCGGGCCGGGGCCGGCCGAGGCGCCGCGGCTCTACGACCGATACGTGACGGCGCTTGAGGCGCTGGTCGAACGGGCAGAGGCGGTGGCGAAGGTGAAGTGGTCAGTGGGTAGTGGTCAGTGAGGACAAGGAGAATTTCACCGGCAATTGGTTCCGATGCAAGGGAGCGCTCTTGGCGTGTCACCGACGAGTCTTGTCCACTATCCACGAACCTCCGACGAGTCATCCCTCACCCCTGACCCCCGACCACGGACTTCACATGACCAGCATCAGGATTTGGCTCACGTGCGCCGGAATGCTCCTCGGCGCTGCGCAGATTGCTCATGCGAGCTATCCCGGCAGTCCGAAATTGCCGGAGCCGGTGGGCTATGTGAGCGACCACGCGCAGGTGTTGGAGGCGGATTGGAAGGCGCGCATCCGCTCGGTCTGTGAAGACCTGGAACGGAAGACCGGCGTGGAAATGGTGGTGGTGACTGTGCCTAAGGCCGCGCCCTATCGGTCGGCTCAAGAGTATGGATCGGCACTTTACGAACGCTGGGGGATCGGCACTGCGCAGCAGGAGCATGGGCTGATGATTCTCGCGGTGATCGAGGATCGCCAGGCGTCGATGACTGTGGGTCGGCCCCTCTACGGGCAGTTGCCGAAAGACCGGATCGAGCAGATCGGACGCGAGACCATTGAACAGGAATTCCGCCACGGGCATTATGGCGAAGGACTCTATCGAGCCGTGGTCTCGCTCGCGACCCATCTCCAAGATTTCCGCGTGGGCGTGAAGCCGCGTTCGCACCTCAAGGGCCTGGGCATCTGGCTGACGCTGGCCATGGTGGTGGGGTTTTTGTGGTTCCTCTGGTCGGTCAGCCGGCCGGATCTTCGCCATCCGTACGGGCGTATTCGTCGAGGCGAATTCTGGGGCAGCGGCCGCGGCGGCTTCGGCGGGAGATTGAGCGGCGACAGTTGGCGGTAGTCGCCCTTATTCGTGTTTGAACCAGCGTGTCACGCGCAGGCTCTCCCCCGGCGCCTTGGCGACATAGGTCGTTGACCCCACCTGGTAGACCTCACCCTGCTCGTTCCGTACCAGCACGACCTGTCCGGCATTCGTGCTGCCGAAGCCATCCGGAATAACGGCCGGTTCTT
>JACRLS010000126.1 GCA_016235225.1 Nitrospirota bacterium
GATCGTCGTCAAGAGGAGGAGGAGAGGAGGAGGAGGAGGAGAAGAAGAAGATTCGGCTGGCGACGAGCGGCCTGTTGACGGTGCGGCATGGGGCCCCTAAGATGCCGTGATGATGAAATCGGGTGGGTCTGCCGGGCAAGTCAACGTGATGGCGGCGCTGCTCCTGCTCGCGCTGGTGGTGGCAGGGGTGTGGACCTGGAAGCGCATTCCGCCGGACACCCAAGATCTCATCGTGCAATACACCGTGCCCGTCCTCCTGGCCCTGGCGGGTGTCGGGCTGCTCCTGAAAATGGTGGTGGGGCGGGTCAGGCAGCGGCGGTTGGATCGCGATCGTCTGGAGCGGTTGATGGTGCAGTTCGAACGGGAAGGAAAGCCGGACACACGTCTCGAACTCGGCTTTACGCTGGTGGAAACCAATCACTACCGCCTCGAGGGGCTGGAACGAATCGCCCCGGCGCTGGCCGAGCTGTTTATGACGACTCTCACGACCATGCTCGACGACAAGCAACATCGCATCCGTGGCATGGCGGCCAGCCATCTTGGAGTTCTTCAAGAGCCTCGCGCGGTTCCTCTCCTGCTGAAGGCCTTGGAGGATGACCATGCCTACGTCAGGAGTTCTGCCGCGCTGGGGCTGGGTCGGATGCGCGCCCGAGAAGCGAAGGACAAGCTGGCGTATTTGATGAAGGAGGATTGGGATCAGACGGTGAGGAGCCGCGCCAGGGAGGCGCTCGAACGATTGGCTTAGGGGCTGGCACGGCGTTCGGCCACCCATTCGATGAGGACGATTTCCGGGGGGCAGGCGATGCGGGAGGGGAAGCCGGACCAGCCGAGGCCGCGGTTGACGTACAGGCGGTGCCCGTTCTTTTCGTAGTCGCCGTGGGTCCGGCCGTGGCAGCCGTACGGCAGCCAGAAGGGTTTGACGCCGGAGAAATGCCACTGTCCGCCGTGGCTATGGCCGCAGAGCACGAGGTTCGTTCGGTGCTCCTCTTTGAGCAGGTCGAGGATGATCGGGGCATGGGCCAGTACGAGGATATAGCGGTTCTCCCGCCACGGCGGAAGGCAGCTCAGATCCGTTCGATGCAGGGAGGGATCATCGAGCCCGACGATGCAGAGTTCCGTGGACCCAATGGGCTCGATCGCCACCTGGTTGATCAGGAGCCGGAGCTTGTGGCGGTCCGCCAGTCCGATGAATTCGTCGATCGGCACCCCACTGTAGTGGTCGTGATTCCCCAACGTCATGTAGACGGGGGCGATGGCCCGCAGCGCAACCAAGAACCGTTCGAGATGCGGCATTCCGTCCGGGACATTCACGTAGTCGCCGGTCAGGAAGATCCAATCTGGCTTGAGCGCGGCGATCTGCGCCAGCACGGCGCCATGGCGCGGGAGGTATCGGTCCAGATGGAGATCCGACAGATGAACCGCCCGATGCCCGACCAGCCCCGTACAATAGGCGCGCATCGGGGTGATGTCGGTGTGGTGCATCCCATATTCCAAGTGGGGAACCCGGTTATAGAGATGGTGCAAGGGTAACCCCCACTTGTGGGCCACCACCAATCGCAGCCAGCTGTGCCAGCGAGCAATCCGGGAAATCATCCCATCACCAGTTGCAGTGCGGCTTCATCCTGTTTCGTAAACCGATACCCCTTGTCGAACAGGGCTGACAGGCTGCGCATGATCAGCTCAAGATCGCCCGACCCGTGGATCGCCTCGAATCGAGCGACGAGCGCCGTGATTGGCGTCTCCGGTGAGGGTGAGGGTGTCACCGCCGGTCCGAATGAGTCCAGCAGATCGTTGAGCTCTGCCGCACTGTACTGATGATCGTCATTCCGATCACCGACGAGGACCAGTTCGAAGAACGTGAAACTGATCGACAGGGCCGATTGCGTCCGTGAAAAATCGGCCCGTGCCTCCTCCAAGCCTTTCGGGTACTTCGCGCGGCAGCGCGCCTCTTCGTCGGACAGCGGCCAGGCGATGCCGGTGGCGGCCGGTGGGAATTGAGGGCGATACCGCCGGTAGAACCAGTTGGTGCACAAGTCGGCCTCAGCAAAGTAGGCTTTGTCGGCGGCGATCTGGCGACGAACATGGGTCGTCACCTGATCAAACGGCCCGTCCTCCCCAGCCGCCGATGCCGGCGTCAGGACGGAGAGCCCGGCTACGAAGGTCCCCGCAACGGCACAGGTCCAGCTCGGGAGGGTATGATGTCGACGGAGTCTCTCTGGATGGCTCATGGAAAGTACTGGCAGTATAGCATGGCAGTTCCTGACACCAAGCCTGTGATCGGTATCGGATGATGGCCAGCATCTCTGAACCACCGCTGCCCTACCTGACGGGCGACCGTCCCGGCGTGGGAGGTTCGATACGGGCCGAGCCTGAGGATTTTCAAGTTGAGGAGCGGCCGCTCTATCTTCCTTCCGGAGAGGGGGAACACCTGTACGTCCGCGTTACCAAGCGAGGCCTCTCGACGCCGGACCTGGTCGGGAAGCTCGCGGATACACTGGGAGTCAAGCGGATGCACATCGGAGTGGCGGGGCTGAAAGACGCCCGCGCGGTCACCTCTCAGATGGTTTCGCTGCTGGGGGCGAAGCCGGAGCTCCTGTCACGTCTCCAGTGCGAACCGAGAATTCTCAAGGTCGAGGTCTTGGGGCGGCATCGCCATCGTCTTCGAACGGGGCATCATGCCGGGAACGGATTTCGTCTGACGATCCGGGGAGTGTCGACTCAGGCAGCCGGCATCGTCCCGAGCGTACTGGACGAATTGGTTCGGCGTGGCGTGCCGAACTACTTCGGGCCCCAACGGCAGGGCCGTGACGGCGCCAACTACCAGATCGGGCTGGCGCTCCTGACCGATCCGGCCCGCCGCGCCGAGATGGGCAAGTCCAAGCGGCTCTGGTACCTCCACACAGTTCAGTCTCACCTGTTCAACCGGATCGTGGCGCGACGGGTGGCGCACCTCGATCGACTGGTCCCGGGAGATTGGGCCGTGAAACATGTGAACGGCGCCTGCTTTCCGGTCGTCGATGTGGCGGCTGAACAGTCGCGTGTCGAGAGCTTTGAGATCAGTCCCACCGGCATCCTGTTCGGACCTCGGGCGCCCTGGGCGACTGACGAGGCCGGCACGATCGAGCGTGAAGCGGCGGCTGAGTACGGCATGACACCCGAATCGCTGACCCAGGCTGGAACGGCCTGCCGGTTTCGGGGGGAACGTCGGCCGCTCCGGATCCCGCTCCAGGAATTGGAGTGGGGGATCGATGGGGACAGGCTGACACTGTCATTTGTGCTTCCGGCGGGAGCCTATGCGACCAGCGTGCTTCGGGAAATCATGAAATCCGATTAACGACTTTTGCTCAGCCGCCGGGACGCTGCATGGTAAGATGCGAGCACGAGAAAAGGAGCGTTCCCATCATGGCACGAGCAGAGAAATCCAGGAACGGAGCCTCGAACCCGGGACAGGCCCAGGAAACAGTCGTCATCGACGGCCATATCATCGATTCCCTCATCCTCGCCAAGGTCCTCGACACGATTCTCATGATGGGCGGCGCCTTCGACCTTCGGGAAGTCAAGGTCGGGGCGACGCGAGAAGATCCCTCACGGGCAAAGATCCTCGTCCGCGCTTCTACCACGGAGCTGCTGGGGGCCATCCTCCAGGCGATTCAGCCACATGGCGCGTCCGTCGAACGGCAATCGGATTGCCGCTTCGAGCCGGCGCCCGCCGATGGCGTGCTCCCCGACGGGTTCTACGCCACCACGCACCTGCCGAGCCAGGTCCGGTTGAAGGGCACGTGGGTTGAGGTCGAGGCGATCGAAATGGATGTCGCGATCCGCGTTGATTCGGCGCTGACGTCGGCGCGCACCGTCACCATGGCCGACGCGAAACGGGGCGACCTCATCGTCACCGGTCGTGACGGCATCCGGGTCCTGCCGCTGGAGCGACCCAAGGAACGGGATGTCTTCAGTTTCATGGAATCGCAAGTGTCGTCCGAGCGGCCGCATGGACACATCATCCGGGATGTGGCGGGCCGGATGAGGCAACTCCGCGACGGCGGCTCCGGCAAGACGCTGTTCGCGGGCGGTCCGGCGATCGTCCATGCGGGGGGGCGGGAGGCCCTGACATGGATGATCGACGAAGGTTATGTCCAGGTCTTGTTCTGCGGGAACGCCCTCGCGGCGCACGACATGGAGGCGGCTCTGTACGGAACCTCCCTCGGGTTCGGTCTCTGCGCGGGACGACTCGTGCCGCACGGGCACGAACACCATCTGCGCACGATCAATCGCATTCGAGGCATCGGCAGTATCGAGAGGGCGGTTAAGACGGGCGTCATCACCGAAGGCATCATGGCGGCCTGCGTGCGGCGGAATGTGAAGGTCGTCATGGCAGGCACCATCAGGGACGATGGTCCGCTCCCCGGCGTGATCACGGACTCGATGGCGGCCCAATCGGCGATGCGCGCGGCCTTGCCGGGCGTGAGTCTCGTCCTGTTGGTCGCCTCGACGCTGCACGCGGTGGCGACGGGAAACCTGTTGCCGGCCAGCGTGGCCACGGTCTGCGTGGACGTCAATCCATCGGTCCCGACCAAGCTGGCCGTTCGGGGTAGCTTTCAAGCCGTGGGACTCGTGATGGATGCGGCCTCGTTCCTGCGAGAGCTGGCGCGTGAATTGGGGTGGAAGGGATGAGCCACATTCTGGTCTGCCCGCCGGATTACTTCGACATCGAGTACGAGATCAACCCCTGGATGCGTGTCTCCAACCAGGTCGAAGTCGAACGGGCCAAGTCGCAGTGGTACGAACTCATGCGGGTGCTGGAGCAGGAGGTGGGCGCCCTACTGGAGCGCATGCAGCCGGTCCAAGGGCTGCCGGACATGGTGTTCACGGCCAACGCCGGATCGGTGATGGGGCGGCGCGCGGTGCCCAGCCGGTTTCGTCATCCCGAACGGCAACGCGAGGAAGCGCACTTCGAAGCCTGGTTTCGTAGCCACGGCTACGAGGTCACGGTGCTGGACAAGGAGTTGTACTTCGAGGGGGCCGGCGATCTGCTCGGCTTTCCCGACGCCCGGTTCGGCGGGTACCGAAAGCGGAGCGAGATCCGGGCCTATGCCCGGTTGAGCGAAATCTTCGAATGCGAAATCATTCCGGTCGAACTCGTCGACAGCCGCTTCTATCATCTCGACACCTGCTTCTGCCCGCTGAGCGGCGGGGAGCTGCTCTATTACCCCCCGGCGTTTGATTACTATGCTCAGGCCGCCATGGCCGATCGTGTCGCGCCGGAGCGCCGGATGGTGGTGCCGGAATTCGACGCGTTGAAATTCGCCTGTAATGCGGTGTGCGTGGGCAAGCACGTGGTATTGCCGGCCGGCTGTGAGGCCACCATGCAGATGCTCGATGCCAGGGGCTATCAGCCTCACCCGGTTCCGCTCAGCGAATTCATGAAGTCGGGCGGCTCCGCCAAGTGCCTCACGCTGGCGCTGGACTAGGGCGCGAGACGTGCGACGGTTCGACGGGCTCACCGTCCCGAGCCCCGTCGAGGGAGAAAGGCGGGATGGCGAGACGTGCCGGTCACGCCTTTCGCGCGTTTCCCGCCCGTCGCGCATACCGCATCAGCGTCCACGGAAGAGCCATGAGAAGTAGAAACCGGTGACGGCGATGGTCGTGAGCTCAATGGTCAACAGCAGACGGCTGACCACGGCGTCCGGCTCGGGCGGCGTCCACCACACACCGAACCCCAGGAAGGCCGGAGGCTGACCAGGGGGCGTTTCCCAGGGCGGGATGAGCAACGAGAGGGCCAACATCCCGATCATCACGTAGAGGATGGGAAGGCTCAGGGTTTCACGAGCCCGCTGAGCCCTTTCGTCGTCGGAACGCAATTCAGCCAGCGAGCGACCACAGGCCGTGCAAAACCGGCTCTCCTCCGACAGCCATCGTCCACAGTCAGGGCAGCTTTTCATATCATCGGGTTACGCCTAGAATACGGAAAGTCTCTTCCGGATTCCAGCCTGGTGCCGGATTGGTGCGATGTCTGTCACGGTGTTGAGCGTGGATACCTTGAGAACCGCGTTGGAGTCCTGCCTGTCGCCGAAAGCGAGAGACTGGCTCGCGCTAACAGGTTCTCCCTTTGAGGACGGCCTCGACCTTAACCTCTGCTACGCCTGCTTTGCCGACACGTCGGCTCGCTTGGGCGTCTACAAGCTTCGTGAGGCGTACAGCCCGGCGAAGGCCGGACGACTCGAACCCCTTCCTCCCGAAGTCGGCGAATGGGCCTTGGATGAATGCGGCCGCGTGGTCTTGCTGGCACAGGCGTCCGCCCGTTTCGGCGCAGACAAGTTCACCGAACTCGTCGAAAGCTGCTATTTCCAAGGCGAGACACGCGAACGCCAAGGCGTGGCCAGGAGTCTCGGGTTCCTGCCTCGGACCGACCGGCTGCTGCAGATCGGGCTCGATGCCTGCCGGACGCACGTCCAGCCGCTGTTTGAGGCCATCGCGTGCGAGAATCGCTTTCCGGGCGAGGCCTTTCCGGAAGCGGCCTTCAATCAGTTGGTGCTCAAGGCGCTGTTCATGGGGGTGCGACTCTCCAGGATTGTGGGACTCGGCTCTCGGTTGTCCTCAGAGTTGCAGCGCATGGTCGGAGACTATGTCGATGAACGCCGAGCCGCCGGGCGACCGGTCCCTTCGGATGTGGCGTTGATTCTTACAGAAAAGGATGCGTCTCAATGACGTACTTCGATCCGCACGTGCACATGACCTCGAGGACGACCGATGATTACACGGCTATGGCCGCCGCCGGCATCCAGGTCGTTGTCGAGCCGGCGTTCTGGGTGGGCCAGCCCCGAAACCACGTGGGAACGTTCGAGGACTATTTCGCGTCCCTCATCGGATGGGAGCCGTTTCGCGCGAGTCAATTCGGCATCCATCATTTCTGCACGCTGGCACTGAACCCGAAAGAAGCCAATAATCCACGAGTCGCGCAGGGGGTGGTGGATCTCCTACCCCGTTACCTGGGCAAAGACCGCGTGGTGGCGGTGGGGGAAGTCGGCTTCGATGAGATGGCGGCGGACGAAGAGCAGTACTTCGCCGCCCAAATCGAACTCGCCCGCCGCTTCAACCTGCCGCTGCTCGTGCATACGCCGCACCGGGACAAGAAGCGGGGCACGGAACGAAGTCTGGCGCTCATCAAGGAGAGTGGGTTTCCCGAGGAACGGGTGTTGATCGACCATAACAACGAGGAGACGCTCCCTCTCGTCCTGAAGACCGCCTGCTGGGCCGGGCACTCTATCTATCCAAGAACCAAGATGGATGAGGCCCGCATGGTGACGCTGGTTAAACAATATGGAGCGGAGCGCATCATTATCAATAGCGCGGCGGATTGGGGAGTCAGCGATCCCTTGAAGGTGCCCAAGACGGCGCAGGCGCTGCGGGAGAGCGGTGTGTCCGAGGACAGGATCGCCATGATCGTGTGGGAGAACCCGGTGGCGTTCTTCAGTCAAAGCGGGCGTCTCACCCGGGATTTCCTGGGGCAACGGCCCCCGGTGGACCAAGCCCAGCTGTGGGAAGGGAACTCCGTCCTGCGCGGGCAGACGCCGGTCTCGTCCC
>JACRLS010000127.1 GCA_016235225.1 Nitrospirota bacterium
GTCCCGTTCGATTCGACGAACCGCGCGCACGCGATCAACCAGATGTTCCCGAGATCTGGAACGATCGGATTGTAGCCTTCAAACACCGGCGCGGCAAGATTCAAGTGGTCGGGGGCATTGGAACGTGGAGCCGATGCCGTTGCGCGGCTGAGATCGCCTCAGGGTATCCCGCATCGGCGTGGCGCAGGATGCCCATTCCTGGATCATTGGTCAGGACGCGCTCGACGCGCTGGGCCCCGTCGGAGGTGCCGTCTACGACGACCGCTTGCCCGGCGTGGAGCGAGTAGCCGATGCCGACCCCGCCGCCGTGATGGCAGGAGACCCAGCTGGCTCCGGAAGCCGTGTTGACGAGCGCGTTCAAGATCGGCCAGTCGGCAATCGCGTCGCTTCCATCGCGCATCCCCTCCGTTTCGCGATAGGGTGAGGCCACCGACCCCGCGTCGAGATGGTCTCGTCCGATCACGATCGGCGCCTTCAACCGGCCGTTCTTCACCAGCTCATTCATTCGCAACCCCATCGCGGCGCGTTCGCCGTACCCCAGCCAACAAATCCGGGCGGGGAGTCCCTGGAACTGGATCCGCTCCTGAGCGAGCCGAATCCACCGCTGAAGCGAGGGGTTGTCCGGAAACAGTTCGAGCGCGGCCTGATCCGTGACTCGGATGTCAGCCGGATCACCCGAGAGGGCGATCCATCGAAAGGGCCCCTTGCCCTCACAGAAGAGCGGGCGGATATAGGCGGGGACGAAACCCGGGAAGGCATAGGCATCGGCCACGCCGCGCTGATGGGCCATGGTCCGGATGTTATTCCCATAGTCGAAGACAACCGCGCCGGCCTTCTGAAAGGCCAGCATGGCCCGCACATGGACAGCGATGGAATCCATGGCTCGATTCACGTATTCGTCTGGTTTCTCGCGGCGGAATGCCGTCGCGTCGGTGAGTGACAGTCCAGCGGGGATGTAGCCGTTCAGCGGATCATGGGCGGAGGTCTGATCTGTCACGAGATCGGGGGTAATGCCACGCCGCACAAGCTCGGGAAGGACCTCGGCGCAGTTGCCGATCAGCCCCACTGAGAGGGCCTGGCGGCCCGCGCGGGCTTGCTCGATCCATCGGAGCGCCTCGTCGAGGGAGGCTGTCATACGATCACAGTAGCCTGTCTGAATGCGCCGCTCGATCCGCGCGGGATCGACCTCCACGCAGAGCATCGCCGCGCCGGTCATCGTGGCGGCCAGCGGTTGCGCTCCACCCATGCCACCCATGCCCCCCGTGAGGACGAAGCGTCCGGCCAGATCCCCGCCGAAATGCTTGGCCGCCGCCGCCGCAAAGGTTTCATAGGTGCCCTGCACGATGCCCTGCGTGCCGATGTACATCCAGGAGCCTGCGGTCATTTGTCCGTACATGATGAGTCCCAGGGCTTCCAGTCGACGAAACTCCTCCCACGTGGCCCAGTGGCCCACGAGGTTTGAGTTGGCAAGCAGGACCCGCGGCGCCATCGGATGCGTCCGCACCACCCCGACGGGCTTCCCCGACTGCACGAGCAAGGTCTGATCGCCCTCGAGTGCGCGCAGCTCATGGATAATTGCCTGATAGGCAGGCCACGAACGGGCGGCTTTGCCCGCGCCGCCGTAGACGACCAGGTCCTCGGGCCGCTCCGCCACCTCGGGATCCAAATTGTTCATCAGCATGCGCAGGACAGCTTCTTGCGGCCATCCTTTACAGGAAAGGCCGGAGCCGTGGGGCGCACGAATGGGCTGGGTCATTTCTTCTTCTTCACCTGCGTCTTGACGCTGTTGATGAAGTCTTGAATGGCCGTATCGACTTCGCCGGCCGAGAGGGAGTGGTCGTGCGTTTCGCTTTCATCGAGGAGGAAGGTGTCGTTCTCCTTCTCCTGTCGGATCACGACCGTATTCTCCGGGGTGACCTCGACCATCATAAACCATTCTTTGTGACCCTTCCTGATCGACACTTCCTTGCCCAAGCTCTTTTTCGTGATCTCGATCTGAAAGTCCCCTCCGGCCGTTGCCCCGGGTGTGTCACCGGCAGGGGCCTCTCCTGAGACGAGCATCCACGCTACCAATAGGAGGCATCCCGTAACCAGGCGAATGCGGTTCATGACGTCCTCCTTGAGGGGGGCCGGCAGGTGGAGAGGACCTTCGTAAACAGACCGTCAGTGACGAGCGACCGAACGCATTCAATATCCGGTCCCATGATCCGGTCCTGTTCCAACCGTGGCACGACGCGGCGGAGGCCTTGGCAGGCGAGGCGGCTCCCAACGCCGGGCCTGAGCGGGCGATGAAACTCGACACCTTGTGCGGCGCACATGAGCTCGATGGCGAGAATGTGCTCCGCGTTCGTCAGGACCTGCTTGAGTTTCAGCGCCGAGCCCATGCCCATGCTGACATGATCTTCCCGATTACCGGAGGTCGGGATCGAATCGACCGAGGCCGGATGAGACAGGACTTTGTTCTCGGACGTCAGGGCAGCCGCGGTCACCTGCGCCAGCATGAACCCGGAATTCAAGCCGGGATCGGGGCTCAAGAAGGGCGGGAGGTCGCCGTATTCGGGATTAGTCAGCCGTTCGATGCGGCGCTCGGCGATGCTCGCGAGTTCCGTGATCGCGATGGCCATGTGGTCCAGCACAAGGCCCAGGGGCTGGCCGTGGAAATTCCCGCCGGAGAGCACTTCGTCCCGATCTGGAAACACCAGGGGATTGTCGGTGACGCTGTTCAACTCGATGAGCAAGGTCCGACGAATGTAGTCCAAGGCGTCACGGACCGCCCCGTGGACCTGCGGCATGCAGCGCAGACTGTAGGCGTCCTGGACCCGCGAGCAGTCCATGTGCGAGACCCGAATCTCACTCTTCGCCAGCAGCGCGCGTAGATTGGCGGCGACCGTCATTTGCCCCGGGTAGGGGCGGAGCCGATGGATGCGTGCATCGAAGGCGACCGGCGTGCCCTTCAGCGCCTCCAGCGTCAGGGCGCCGGCCACATCGGCGGTGTCGATCAAGATCATGGCCCGGCGGAGGGCCAGCAGGCCCAAGGCTAACATCGCCTGCGTACCGTTGACGAGGGACAGCCCTTCCTTTGCGTCGAGGCGAATCGGTTTCAGTCCCGCGTGGGCGAGCGCGGTTCGACCGGAGACCCTCCGCGAGCCGATCATCGCTTCTCCTTCGCCGAGCAGGACCAATGCGAGATGGGCCAGCGGGGCCAGATCGCCGCAGGCGCCGACAGAGCCACGGCAGGGAATCACCGGATGCACCCGTCGATTCAAGAGCTGGAGGAGGTCGGCGACCAAACCGGGGCGCACGCCGCTATGGCCGCGGGCCAGGACGTTCGCGCGCAGAAGCATAAGGCCACGCGTTTCCTCCGTGGTCAAGGGGTCGCCGACGCCGGCCGCGTGGCTCCGGACAAGGTTCACTTGGAGCTGTTCGATGTCGGATTGTGGAATGCGCTGGTCGGCCAGTTTGCCGAAGCCTGTGGTCACGCCATACACCGGCTTGGTGCCGGCCGCAGCCCGGCGGATCACTCCGTGGGCTCTGGCCATGCGCCTGATGGCCGAGGGTGCCAGGCGCACCGGGCGCCGGTGGAGCACCACGTCGTAGAAGTCCTCGATCGAGAGGGTCTGACCGGTCAAAGCAAGGGATTGCACGATGGCGTGATTATAACGCGACCGTCCGGGCAAATGGAAAATGAACCATTCAACATGAAAAAGCCTTGGCGCCTCCAGCCAGGCGTCATTTTGCATTCTTCTGACCCCCTTTGTTAGGATGCCCAATCCATGTTTGAGAAGCTGTTTTCAACCGAGGTTCTCATTCCCCTGACCGTTGCCTCTCTCGTGGGTTTTGTGGGCAGCCTGATCGCCATTCCCATTATTCTCGTCCGGCTTCCCGAGGATTTTTTCGACGACCGGCGTCCCCGCACCTGGATGCAGGACCACCATCCGGTGCTGCAGATCGTGGGCCATCTCGTCAAGAACGTGATCGGCGTGGTGTTTCTGCTCGCCGGCTTTGCCATGCTCTTTCTTCCCGGCCAAGGATTGCTCACCATGCTGATCGGCATTTCCATGCTGGATTTTCCAGGCAAGCGCCGATTGGAACGGAGGCTCATCGGGCAACCGTCGGTGCTGGGGGCCATCAATAAGCTGCGGGACAAGTTCCAGAAGCCGCCCTTGATCGTGGCCGGCGACGACTAGAATTCAGGCGAGAGGCGATAGGCAACGGCTTCACCACCACGCTCCTGAAAATCATCAGGGAGCACAAACCCGACGGCTTGGCCGTGGCCTTCGACGAGAAGGGGCCGACCCTCCGCCACCAGGCCTTCCAAGACTACAAAGCACAACGTCCTCCGATGCCGGAGGGCATGCAGGCGCAAATTCCTTACGTCCATCAGGTCGTGGAGGCGCTGGGCATTCCCGGTTTGCGGGCGTCGGGCTATGAGGCCGATGATCTGATCGGGACGCTGGCGCACCAGGCCGAGCAGGCCGGTTACAACGTGGTCATCGTCACGGGCGACAAGGACATGTTCCAACTGCTGTCGCCGTCAGTGCGCATCTATGATCCGGTGAAGGACAAGTGGTCCGGCGAAGCGGAGTGCCGGGAGCGGTTCGGCGTCGAGCCCGCGCGCGTGGTCGAAGTCATGGGGCTGATGGGCGATAGCACCGACAATATCCCCGGCGTCAAAGGCATCGGCGAGAAGACGGCGATCAATCTCATCACGCAGTTCGGCACGATCGAGAATCTGTTGACGCATATTGATGACGTCACCGCACCGAAAATCAGATCCTTGCTGACGGAGCAGGCCGAGCAGGCGCGCCTCAGCCGCCGACTCGCGACCATCGATCGGGCCGCCCCGATTCAATTCGACGCCGGGGCTTTCGCCGTCACGCCACCTCAGGCCGATCGCCTGGTGCCGCTGCTGCGGGAATTGGGATTCTCCACGCTGCTCAAGACCATCCAGCCGGTCGAGGCGCCGGCTGACGCAGTCTCCTTCGCGACCGAGACGCTTGCCAACGAGGCGGACGCCAGACGCTGGGTGGGGACCATCCACGCCGGAGACACTGTCGGCGTCTCGGTCGCGACAGGCGGAGGATCGGGCGTCCGCGCATCCATCTTAGGGATTGCCTTCTCCATGGCCGGCAACAAGGCCGTGACGGCGTCCCGACTGGAGGCGCCCCTTCGAGACCTGTTGCTGAATGTAGGCGTCCTGAAGGCCGCGCATGATTGGAAGCCGGCGCTGCTGGCGCTCCATCGCGCCGGGGCGGCGGTTGCGCGGCCCTGCTTCGATACGATGGTCGCCGACTATCTGCTCAATCCCAATCGCCGAAACCACGATTTGGACACCGTGGCCTTGGAGGTGCTGGAGCATCGGCTGGGTCGCGGAACCTCAATTCCGGAATCCCAGGCCCCGAGGGGTTTGTTCGATTCGAGATGCCGCTCGTGCCGGTCCTGGCCGAGATCGAGCGGAACGGCTTTCTGCTGGACGTGGGGGCGCTTCAGGCCCTGGGCAAGGAGCTGGAACGCGAGCTGAATCGCATGATGGAGACCATCGCGGGTCTCGCCGGCGAGGCCTTCAACATCAACTCGCCCAAGCAGTTGGCCGTCGTGCTCTTCGAGAAACTCAAGCTCAAGCCGATCCGGAAAACCAAGACCGGCTACTCCACCGACGAAGACACGCTCACGCAATTGGCGACACAGCACGACCTGCCGGCCCAGATTCTGAACTACCGCAGTCTCAGCAAGCTCAAATCCACGTATGTAGACGCGCTGCCGGAACTCGTGAATCCGGAGACCGGGCGGCTGCACACCTCGCTGAATCAAACCGTGGCGGCCACGGGGCGATTGTCGTCGACCGAGCCTAATCTCCAGAATATTCCGGTCAAGGGTGAATACGGCCTCCGGATTCGGGAGGCCTTCATCACGCCGCCGGGCCATGCGTTGATTTGCGCCGACTACAGCCAAATCGAGCCGCGGATTCTTGCGCACCTGTCGCAAGACCCGAAGTTGCTGAAGGTCTTTGAGCAGGGGGAAGACATTCACATGGCGACGGCGGTGGAGATCTTCAAGCTGCCGGCCGGTCAGATCACACGGGAGATGCGGCGCGCGGCCAAGAGCGTGGTGTTCGGCATCGTCTACGGGATCAGTCCGTTTGGACTCTCACAAAATATCGGTGTCTCTCAAGCCGAGGCCAAGCAGTACATCGACACGTTCTTTGAACGCTTTGGCTCGGTTCGGGCCCTCATGGATCAGAATATCGCTGAGGGCAAGCAGAAGGGATTCACGACAACCATCCTGGGCCGGCGCCGACCGATTCCGGAGTTGCAAAGCGCTGATCCAACCCAGCGTGGTTTCGGCGAGCGCATGGCTGTCAACAGCCCCATCCAAGGGTCGGCGGCCGACATCATCAAAGTGGCCATGATCGCGGTGAGCCGGCGGCTGCAGGCCGAGCTGCCCTCGACCAAGATGATTCTTCAGGTCCATGACGAGCTGATCTTCGAGACGCCGGAGCACGATGTGGAGAAGGCCGAGCGGCTCGTGAAGGCCGAGATGGAAGCGTCCGGTTCACGCTTGGGCCTCAGCGTGCCGCTCAAAGTGGATCTCGGCGTCGGCTCCAACTGGCGGGAAGCTCATCCGTGAGAATGACAGGGCAGCTGAGATGATCCCTTTGTTCCCGGAGGCCGGACGCTCAGAAAAGTGCCGGGGCACCCGGTGCTCTCCCGGTGCAACGGGTCGTGACGGCCGCAGTCGGGATCATGCCAGTTGCCCCGTCCATGATTAACTTCGAGACAATCCAGGTCAGTGCAAAGCGATGAGTGATATCCTAGTCCGCATCAAGCGAGCGGTTCTCGCTGGGCATTATGCTTTCAGTGAAAAGGCTCGCGTAGAGATGGAGGCTGATGGAATCACGGAACTCGATGTGGCTGAGTCTATTCTGAACGCCGTTGCGATCGGCAAAGTTATTCGCTCGAGAAGCCCTCGTCGAAAGAATCTGAAAGAGCGCCTCTATGTGATTCAGAGCACGAACCTGACCTGAGTGTGACTTGCCATTTATACAAAGGGTAAACTGGTTGCCGAAGTCGATTCCGAAACCTACTACTTCCTCATTTCTTCCAAGAGACCCTCCTGATGAGGACGAGCGCTATGATCACCGTCACGAAGTGCCCAACCTGCGGGAGCGGCAGAATCAAGAAGGTTCGCCGACGGTGGGTCGGCAAGTATCGCGGACGCACCTACACCATCCCATCGCTTACGTTTCACGAGTGCCCAGCCTGCGGCGAAAAAGTGTACGACCGTGATGCGATGCGGAAGATCGAGGCGCGCTCTCCCGCCTTGGCAAAAGCCCGCGCGTCGTAGCTGACTTGGAGGCGGCAAGAATTGGCGAGAATCGCATCCGTGAGGAGGGCGGCGAATCTGGGATGATCCCTTTGCTCCCGGAGGCCGGCATCGGACAGCAGACAGTCGGCAGCAGATGTGCCGGGGGACCCGTTGCTCCGCCCTTGCAACGGGTAGGGATGCGCGCAGTGAAGGACAGCCTGACCGCTCCCCATCGAGAAGCAGAGTAACGAAGGAAACCGGAACGAGAGGGTCATGCTGGACGGCGCCAGTCGGGATCATCACAATTACCTCTCCCCAATGAGAACTTGGAAAGGGGGCGCGCCAAAAGCGGCGCGCCCCTGAGCTTGGGCGTTAGGCACACGGTCTTCAGAAGGGTCGTAACGGCATCCAATTCAATGGTGGCTTTTCCGGCTTTCGCGTGGGTGACCTCGGGTTTGGCATGGGATGATCACGGACTTTGCTGGAGGAGCGGAGACCCATCGAGGCCTTGGCGAGATGGAAAGCGGAAACTGACCGAGTCCGCGAGGGAATTTCCGAAGGACTTCCGCCTGGCGGAGGCCGAAAGGGTCGCTCCGGGAGGCGCGGAAGCCCGTGGCTCCCCTGCCGTGGACCAGCACACAACCGAATGTCGGACTTGTACCTTCCCGCCCTCTTTCCCTCGATCTCACACTACCGGTAGTTGATGAACTGCAGATCGATCCCGAAGTCCTTGCCCTTCAAAAACGCAA
>JACRLS010000016.1 GCA_016235225.1 Nitrospirota bacterium
ACGCCAATGGCCGACCAGGTGGCAGACCCGTTGTTCACCAGACGTCCCAGAACAGGCATGGCTTTCCCCTTGAGAGACTCCGGGCCGATGCCCTCCACCACAAACAGGATGATGTGTTCGGGTTGGCTCGGGGACCCCTGCGCGGGCGCCGGGGCGGCCTTCGAGAGGACCGCGTTGGGCTTGGCCTCCGAAAGCGCCGGGGCGGCAAGACCTACCGCGATGAGAAGGCACGCGCCTAGGATCTGTTGTGTGAGAGTTACCGGGCTCATGTTTATACCCGTGATCATTGGTTGAACGGGCTCCTCGTGACCGTGATGTTGGAGATGAGTTGAGCACTCTAGCACGCGGTTTTCCGGCTGGTCAACGGGCCTTAGGCCTTGCCCACGCCCAGTTTTCTAAGGTGCTCGTTGAAACGGGATCAGATACGAAGGGGCTCGGAGGCGCGGCTGGTGGCGGGCGGCCCGGCGTCGGCAGGACCCGCGCCAAGGCCAGGAAGGATACGCGGCCACACCCACGGCGGGCGCTCCCCAGGAGCGTCAAGAACGCCACCGTCAGGACCGCCAGACTTGGTGCGCAAGGGCTTGCTTAGTTGGCCGAAGCGCGCGTCCACCCCACCGCGGAGGGCGGGGAGCCGCGCGTCCGTCGTCATGCCTTCCGCCGCTGGGCCTTCAGCGCCTGCAGATAGCGCCGCCCCGCCTCGTGGACCAATGCCTGGGTCGTCCGCCCATTCGCCACGGCCTGTGTCATGCGGGCGCGCAGCTCATCGGGTACATAGCGGACGGAGCGCCGGGAGCCGTGGCGGCTATGGAGGGCTTCCCGGGGGTGGCCTTCCCCGCTGCGGCAGGTCAGGCAGTGCGGACACATGCCGCCATTCTTGCGCAAATTTAAGGAGCCGGCGGCCACCCGCCACAGACGGGCCAGTGGCGCGACAAACCACTGCCGGACCTCCTCGGGTGTGTCCTGCTTGGCCATGGCGGCTGGACATGTGCCGCATAGCACACGTACTCGCCAACAACACAAACTGGGGGTGGGCAAGGGCCGAGAGGGGCGCGCCGGCTGAGGCGCTTGTGGTGTCCGGAGGGGCCGAGCGGGAAAGCTGCCTTTGACCCTTGTTTCACAGGAGGACTATAATAACGCCCCCGCGGTCGGAATCCACCGACCGCGGGGGCAGGACGCCTGTGCCAACGAAAAAACAACGCCCAGCCTCTGAAGGCTAACGGGCCGTGACCGTCGGGACAGGTTCCGCATTGACGAGGGCGAGACTGCGGCGGCGGTTGTTGTTAATCGTCCGATCCAAGATGGCTCCACAGTTGATGCACTTCCATGCGTGAAAGCTCACGAAGAAATCGGAGAACCGTTCAAACATCATCAAGCCCTGACAGCGGGGACACTCCATATGGCCTCCAACAGAACGGGTGCGCTGCTGAAGGGCGCGAGTGCATATTTGGGACCACTGAAGCACTCTACGAAATTTCAATGAGTTAGAATAGTTCGTAGGGGTGATTGCGGAGCCGGTGCCAAGAGATTGACTGTCGAAAGTGTCAGAAAACTAGGCAAGAATGATCCGTCCCATCATGAAGCAGGGCACGAGACAGCGCGGTTCTGCGATTCCTCACTGGCCGGAAGCAGAGCGGCCTCGTGAGCGGCTCGTGCGGCACGGGGCCGCGACCCTGACGGATGCGCAACTGCTGGCAATCGTGCTGCGGGTCGGACGCGAAGACGCCTCGGCTGTCGAGGTGGCCATGGATGTGCTGGCGTCCGTGGGCGGCGTGCAGGGGCTGGCTCGCTCCGGCATCGAGGAATTATGCCGCGTGCGTGGCGTGGGACCAGCCAAAGCCGCCCAACTCAAAGCCGCCGTCGAACTGGGCACGCGGGCGCTGGCCGTCCCGCTCTCGCGGGGCACGCGCGTCAGCTCCAGCGCCGATGTCTACCGGGCCTACCATCCTGGCCTGCGTGATCTCCGTCATGAACTGTTTACCATCGTGCTCCTCGATGCCAAACATGCCGTGCTCCGCGACGTGACGGTCTCGGAGGGGAGCCTGACGATGAGCATCGTGCATCCGCGGGAAGTCTTCGCGCCTGCGATCCGGGAATCGGCCGCCGCCGTCCTGTTGCTTCATAACCATCCCAGCGGCGATCCGGAGCCGAGCGCCGAAGATCGGGAACTGACGGCCCGGCTGGAGGCGGTGGGGGGCATGCTGGGCATCCCGGTGCTCGATCACGTCGTCATCGGCGATGGACGCTACGTGAGCTTCGCCGACCGCGGATGGCTGACTGGTCCTGTTGCGGGTCTTGCGGCTGTGCCGGCCATGAATGGGACCCGCGGAGGGTCTCGAAAGGGACAGCGAGAACCATGAGCCGTACGCGCCGCCGCATCCACCTGGCCATTCTGGGTGCCCTGCTGCTCGGGATAGCCGGCTTACCCTGGCCCGCCGAGGCGCAACCCACCGAAGCTCGATCACCCGCGAAAGGTCTGTTTCTCGTCGCCACCCCCAAACTTACGGATCCGAATTTTTCCCAGACCGTGGTGCTGATTTGCGAACACGGAGCCGATGGCACGTTGGGCTTGATCGTCAACCGTCCCACGCCGATCCGCCTGGCCGAAGCTATGCCGTCGGTGGCCGTGCTGAAGGGCACGTCGTATGTGGTGTATTGGGGCGGGCCGGTGGAGCCGAATGGTGTCATGCTGCTTTACCGGCTGGCGAAAGGCTCGTCCCAGATGCGGGAAGTGCTGACGGAGGTCTACGTGGGCGGGCAGCTCGACGCCATGGAGCGCATGATCACGGAGCCCAAACCCCGAGAGACCTTTCGCGCCTATGCGGGCTACGCCGGCTGGGCGCCGGGCCAGCTTGAGGCGGAAATGGTCTTCGGCTCGGGGGTCCTCATTGAGGCGAGCGCCGATCACATCTTCGACAAAGATCCCGATCAGTTGTGGCAAGACTTGCACGAGTCACTCAGCCGCCCGCGTGTCATTCGGTTTGACGGACCATAGCCGGCTTCGGCGTCAGGCCGCGTTGCCGGCCCGCGAGGTGAACTCCGAACCTTAGGGGGACCCATGACGAACGGAGGACCAACCGCACTCAGAAATGTCGCCGTCGTGTCCTATACGGGAGCCGGAAAAACCACCCTCACCGAAGCTCTGCTGTACGGAGCCGGCGTCATCCCCGTGATGGGCTCCGTGCCTGCCGGCAGCACCACCACCGATTTCGAGCCCGAAGAGCTGCATCGTAAGGTGTCGCTGAGCACCGCGGTCGCCCATTTTGAATGGAAGGGCACCGCGATCAATCTGCTGGATACGCCCGGGGCGCTCAGCTTCCTGGGCGAGGCGCGATTCGCGCTCAAGGCCGTCGACGGCGTGGTGCTGGTGGTGAGCGCCTCTTCCGGAATGCGCACGGAGCTGGAGAAAATCTGGACCACCATCCAAGACCTGCAGCTGCCCTGCCTCCTGTTCGTGAATGATCTCGACAAAGATCAGGTGAGCTGGCAGTCCCCGATGGAGGAGTGCGCGAAGGCGCTGGAGCTCACGTGTCTGCCGATGACCATTCCCATCGGGCAGGGCGCGCAGCTGGAAGGCGTGGTCGATCTCGTGCGCCGGGTGAGCCTCCGTTCCTCGAAAGACTCACCCAAGGTGCAACAAGGCGACGTGCCCACTGACCTCAAGACCGTGGTGGAGGAAGCACGCAAAAAGATCATGGAGGGAGTGGCGGAGTCGCAGGACCAGCTCTTGGAAAAATATCTGACGGACGGGGAATTGACGGTGGAAGACATCGAAACTGGGCTTCGGACCGCCATGGAGCATCGGGCTTATGTGCCGGTCCTGTGCGGGTCTGCGCTGAAGCACGTGGGCACGGCCGCGCTGCTGGACGCCATCATCACCTGCTTGCCGTCCCCGGCGGATCGGGCGGCACATGAGCCCACCACGGGCACCCATGCGGATACCGGCGAGCCGGTCGCGTGCACGACGAGCGAGGCGGCGCCGCTCTGTGCCTTTGTGTTCAAAACGGTCATCGATCCGTTCATGGGACGCCTGACGTATGTGCGGGTCCATTCGGGGCGACTCGAAGCCGATTCTAGTCTATTCAATGCCTCGCGGCGAGTCCGCGAGAAAGGCGGGCACCTGTTTACTATGCTCGGGAAGAAGTATCTCCAAGTGCCGGCGCTGACGGCCGGCGCCATTGGCGCGATCGGGAAACTCAAGGACACGCAAACGGGAGAGACCTTGTCGGACGAACATGCCCCGGTGATCCTCCCCAGTTTGCGGCTGCCGAAACCGGTCTTATCCTTTGCGCTCGAACCGAAATCCAAGGCCGATGTGGAGAAGGTCAGCTTGGGGCTGCACAAGCTGGTTGAGGAAGATCCCACGCTGGAGTTTGTGCGCAATCCTGACACGAAAGAGATGATTCTGAGCGGGATGGGGCAACTGCACGTGGACGTCACCTTTGAGAAACTGCGCCGGAAATATGGAGCGGAAGTGACGATTCACACACCTAAAGTTCCATATAAAGAAACCATTCGTAAGATGGCGCAAGGACAGGGGAAATATAAGAAGCAAACTGGTGGTCACGGGCAGTATGGGGATTGCTGGTTACAGATCGATCCTCTTCCTCGCGGACGCGGATTCGAGTTTGCCAACAAGGTGGTCGGGGGTGCCATCCCGCGGAATTTCATTCCCGCGGTGGAGAAGGGCGTGGTGGAGGCCCTGCATGAAGGGATTCTGGCGGGAGCCCCTGTCGTGGACCTCCGGGTGACGGTCTATGACGGCTCCTATCATGTGGTGGATTCTTCCGAGATGTCCTTCAAGATTGCCGCCTCGATGGGATTTAAGAAAGCGTTGGAGACGGCCAGCCCTGTACTGCTGGAACCGATCATGTCGGTTGAAGTGACGACGCCGGACGATACGGTCGGGAGCGTGATCGGTGATTTGAATGCCCGGCGAGGACGGATCTTGGGCGTCACGGCCAAGGGCACGTCGCAGCAAATCCGAGCGGCGGTCCCGCTGGCCGAAATGCTCAAGTACACGCCGACGCTGAATTCGATTACCGGGGGACGTGCGACCTACGCGATGGAGTTTTCCACCTATGAAGAAGTGCCGCGTGAACTGGCGGGGCGGGTCATCGAAGAGCAGAAAGCCGCCAAACCGCCCGTCGCGGCGCACGCACACTGAGCGTGCGCACCGGTTGCCTGCGCAGCCGTAACTTCTGAGACGCAACTCTAGCGGTCTGAGGGCTTCAGGACCACATAGAAGGCCCGGCTTTCCCTGAGGACGCGGAGGAGGATGGTCTCACCACGCCTGACGCGCGCAACCGCGGCTGCGAACTCCGATACGGTCCCGACATCTTCGCGGTTCACTTCCTTGATGAGATCGCCTTCGTGCAGGCCTTCCGCTTGGGCCAGGCTCCCCGGATCCACCTTGGCGATCAGCACCCCTTTGAGATCTTTCAGTTTGAACCTCTCGGCCAATTCGGCCGTCACGTCCTGAACATCAATGCCCAGCTTGATCTCGCTTCGGGACGAGGGGAGGGAAGCCAGCAGGGGCGTGTCTCGCCGTTCAGTCAGGAGGACGCTGACTTCTAATCGTTTCCCGTCCCGCACCACCTCGACGGGCGTTCGCACACCCGGTTCCAGATTCGCCACCAGACGGGAGAGCGCATTCGTGGTGTCGACGAGTTTCCCGTCGATCTTTGTGATGATATCGCCGGGCTTGATGCCGGCCACTGCGGCCGGATCATGCTCGAAGACCTCGTTCACGAGCACGCCTTCATTCTCACGCACACCGAACTTGGCGGCCAATTCTGCGGTCACGGGCTGGATGCCCACGCCAAGCCATCCGCGCACGACCTTGCCGCGTGTCAACAACTGCTGCAGCACCTGATTGGCCATGTTCGAAGGAATGGCGAAGCCGATGCCCTGGGCGAAATTGATGATGGCGGTATTGATCCCGATGACCTCGCCGTACATGTTGAACAACGGACCGCCGGAATTTCCCGGATTGATCGAGGCATCGGTCTGGATGAAGTTCTCATACCGGGAGAGATTCATGTTTTCACGGCCGATGCCACTGACAACGCCGAGGGTCACGGTACGTTCGAGCCCGAACGGGTTGCCGACCGCCAGGACCCATTGGCCGACGCGCACCTTGCCGGAATCGCCGAACTTCGCGGATGGCAGGGCGTGGTCGGCATCGATCTTCAAGACGGCCAGGTCGGTGTCCGGATCCTTGCCCACGACCCGCGCCGTGTATTTTGTCTTGTCGCTGAGGCGCACCTCGACTTCCACCGCATCGCCGATGACGTGATTATTCGTCATGATATGGCCGTCGGGGCTGATAATGACGCCGGAGCCGGAACCTGGAGCGTTGGGGGGCCGGTCGCGTGAGGCGTCCTTCTTCCCCGCTGGTGTGCTAGGCAGAATGTTAACGACCGAGGGCTTGGCCTGCTCGGCCAGGTCCGTAATCACGGACTGGAGCGATTCGAGCAGGCGGAGCCCGGACGTGTCAGCCTGGAGGCTCTGGGGTGCCACGGCGCCGGAGATCAGCAGAAGACCCAGGATCATGAAGCCAAGAGACTTGGGGCCATGAGTGTGCTGGGGGTGGATGCTGAGATAAGATCCTGTCATGGGGATGCCTTCGCCGGGCTGGAAACGGTCGAGAGCGCTTCACCAAGAGATTGGCGGGACCCGATTAGAAGGACGACATCCCCAGACGCCAGGGTTAGATGGTCAAAGGCGGTTAAGAGGGCCGGACCCCGGCAGACCGCAATCAGGCGGGTGCGCGTAGCCCGTTCAAAGTCGGTCGTGGTTTTCCCCGTGGCCGGGGAGCCTGGTTGGAGCGCCAAACGCTCGACCGCCGCTCCACGGCTGGTCAAATCGCGATGGATCCGGAGCAGCGTATCGGTGAGCGTCTCGGTTTCAATTTCGGTGATCTGGTGTGTGAGGTGGTGCAATTCCCGCCGAAGTCGCTGGATATGCTGGTGGGTCTTGTGTAGCCGTTGACCCAGTGGTGGCACGTCCGGGGGCAGAAAGAGAGCGTGGCGCCTCGATGGTTTGATCGACAGCTGTTCCGCCAGCACGGCGCCTAGCGCGACGAAGTGAGTATTCATCTGGTCCACAATCGACGAGGATTGGGCGTGGAGCTTGACGATCTGAACTTGGCGATTGGCGCGCTCAGCAATGGACACGAGGCTTTCGCGCAGACCGGTTAGGCTGAGGGTGGCCTCATGGCGGATCCGGGCAAAGAATTCAGAGAACATCGAGTGTCAATGTCGGATAAGAGGCATTATGTAAAGTACTGGCAATGGCGACTGCGCTCATAAACCTAACAAGTTTGCTAGACTATGGCAATAACTTGCCGCAATTCTCTCACAGGCGCGTCAGACGATCTGACCCTGTGCATTCATGCGTGAACACTGCCCATCCGAGACAGTAAGAGCCTGTCAACCGTGGGGACCTATGCCACCTATGTCATTCTGCAAAAGCCTGCTGATTCTCGGAACCGTCACCGTCCTGGGTTGTGGCCATCTTCCTCCGTCGGCCACAACCGTTATTGAGCCGTCGCGTCCCGTGCCCTCCAAGGCCGCCTTTTCTGAGCAGGTGCTGTATCCCCTTGCCAAGCAGACGGCACATGAAATCATTGAGCACAAAAAGGCAACCTATCGGCTGGATGAAATGAGGAATCCGGACGACCAGGCGATTCTGGGGGCAATCGGCGGCGCCGTCCCCATGCTGGGCGTCCTCTTTGGTGCCACTGATGAGCATGATCGGGCCACACTCGAACGGAATCTGGCCTGGCTCGACTCACGGCGCCTCCCACTCAAGAAAGAACTCATCGGTCTCTGGGAGTCGCGAATCGAATCAACCGGAACCGGCTACGCCGTGTGCGTGGACGGCAAGAAGCGGGTCTATCAAAACAGTAAGAACCACTGGGTCCGTCTCGACGATCTGCCCCATGACTGCCCACGAGTCGAGTTCCAGAGCCTCAAGGCTGACGCCCCCAAGGACTAGTCGCGCGCTCCCCGCCCATTCTTTGCCCCTCCCGCATTCCATCTCGGCACTTCCTTATTCACCGTCGCCCATTCGGTGCGCATCTGAAATCAGTCGGGCGTGCCTTGCCTGCTATAGTTCAGAAAGGCTTTGATCCCGTCCACAAGATTGGCGGGGGCTCCGGAGGTCTGCCGATGCGCCGTGTGGTGGTACGAGCGGCACTTGCGCTTGTGGCGGTGTGCCTTCTTGTGATGGCCTGGACGATGAACCCGGGGACATCCGAGTACCGCACGGCCGTCCTCCTGCCTCATGCCAAAACCGTCGTCGCGAAATGGGGAAAGGCCGATCGGCAGGTCATCGAAGAACAGGCAGCGAAAGTGCTCGCTGCCTACCACCAGCACCGTGTGGTGCACGTCGATGGCGTCAAGCTCGCACTCCTGAAAACGGTCCCGGGGC
>JACRLS010000017.1 GCA_016235225.1 Nitrospirota bacterium
GTTTTTCGCCGTGCACGTGCTCTTTTTGCCGGCCCTGCTCGCAACCTTGGTCATGATCCACCTCTTTATTCTCCGGCGGGTGGGCCCGGCGGGGCCCTGGCGTGGCGGGTACGAGCGACGGAAAAGCGGCGAGACGACTTCGCAAGGTAAAGGACCGGGCAGTCCCGGATTCGTCGAACGTCGGGTGAGGAGCAGCGAGACGTTTTAGCCCCGACAGGTATTCATGGATGCGGTGGTCATGCTGGGCATCTTCGCCGTGGTGGCGGTTCTGGCACTCACCGTGCACTTTCCGCTGGCCGACAAGGCGAACCCATCGGACACCACGTTCGTGCCGGTGCCGGAGTGGTATTTTCTTTTCTACTATCAACTCTTGAAATACGTGCACGGGCCCTTGGAGCCTCTGGCGACCTGGATTCTCCCGGCGTTGTTTTTCCTGGGGTTGCTCTTCTGGCCTTTCATTGACCGAAATCCCGCGCGCCATCCGACCGCACGCCCGGTTGCGCTGGCCGCAGGGGGCGTATTTCTTCTGGTCGTGTTCGGGCTGCTGGGGGTTTCGCTCCGGGACCTCTATGCCGTGCCTCGCATGAACCCGGCCGTGGGGAGAGGTAAGGCGGTGTTTGAGCAGTTCGGCTGCGCCGGCTGTCATCGCATTCATGGCGAAGGCGGCGCCGTGGGGCCTGACCTGTCGTACGTCGGCGACACGAGGCCCGAACGTGAATGGCATCTGAAACATTTCCGCGACCCGCAATCCGTCTCACCCGGCTCGATCATGCCGAAGTTCCCTCTCGACTCCAAGCAACTCGAGGATCTGACGAGCTACATGTTGAGCCTCAAACGAGAGGCGTAGCGGCGACTCAGGCAGTGTGTCGAATCACGCGACGAATGTCACGGTGCAAAGCCGACCGGATCGACGGGCAGTCCACCCGCCGCCCTCTGCAACGAGGCACGATCAGGCGTCGAACAAAGGAGGGACGAGGGGCCAAGCCCTGGCGAACCAGCGAGAGGGTAACTTGAGGGATCGACGCGCCCACTTCACAGGGCGAGATTGCCGACGGTCTCAGACTCTGTTCTGAAGCGGAGGCTGCTGAATGTCTGAGGGGTCTCGATGCGTGAGATAGTTGCGGTGCGCCGAACGCGAACACGCGAATGTTGACTGGCCATTCATCATAGGGAGGTGACGATGACTCGTTCGAGTAGCATGGGTATGCTCTTTGCGGCGGCGATGCTCCTCACTCCGGCGGGCATGCTCGATCCGCGTGGCGTCTCGGCGGCCGCTGGGGATGTGGCAAAAGGGAAGGCGCTGTTTGAACTCAAGGGCGGCTGCGTGAATTGCCACGGGTCAGGCGGAGGCGGCGACGGACCGGCCGGGAAAATGCTCGCGCCGCCTCCCGCGGATTTGACCAGTCCGAAGGCCAAGGCCAAATCTGGTGCAGACGTGCTCAAAACCATCCAAGAGGGGCGGTCTGGCACGGCGATGATCGGGTTCAAGGGACAGCTCACGGAACAGGAAATCCGTGATCTGTTGACCTATGTGCGAAGCTTGAGCAAGTAGGCGAGGGAGGGCTCATCGCAGCGCCTCGCCGGAAAAAGGTATGGCAAGAGTCTGGCTCGCGCGGTTCGATCCTGCCGAATATCCTTGAATCCCCGACCTGTTAACAAATCTCGCGAGATATATCCGGAGCGTGAAACGGGGGGCCACAGAAAAGAAGTGAATCCTTTTGTGAGAATCGGGATCATACGCGGGAACGGTGTTGCGCTTCGGCACGGAAAGAATTCATCCATCAACCCAACGAAGAGGAGGCCGTGATGATTGGAATGTTGCGATCCGCCGGACTGTTGAGTGCCATGAGCATGCTCATGGTGGGATGTATGACAAGCCCTGCGATCAGCGGGGAGCCCAAATCGCCGGTCGAAGGTTTTGACATTCATGTCCAGGCGCCACACATGATGGCCGACGGCACCCCTGGCGGGCCGTTCCATCACTACTGCAAAGGCATCTCGGATAAGATTCTCCAGTGCCTGCTGTTCGATTCCACCGATCCGAAGGCGAAACTGGTCGCCATCGAATACTTTGTGGCCAAAGACCTGTCTAGAAAACTGCCGGCCATCCAATGGCATCGGCATTTCCATGATCATAAGATCGAAATCGCCACGGGTCGTGTCCAGGTGTTGGACATGCCGGCGGATCAGGCCGCCAAGGTGGCGGAGGTCGCGGCCGGCACGGACGGGGTGATCTATCACCTCTGGCAGCATGGACAGGAGTTCCCGGACGGAACCGTCACGTTCCCGCAATCCCTGGGGCATAAGTTCCCGAGGCATGGTGAAAAGTAGGTTGCCCGACGTGAAACGTCGCGCGTGAACCGGAAAGCGTAAGGGGGAACTCAGTCATGGGCGGGGTGCGAGTGTGCCCCGCCCATGTCCTATGGCGACCAGTCATGCGAGTGAAGTGACCATGAGACGGAATCCTGTGCTCGTGCTACTGTGGCTCTGGGTCTGTGTGATTCCCCCGGTCCATGGAGCGGATTCGGAAGTCCTCAAACCGCGGGTCCCGCTCGATCAGATCGCCGAAGCCCGGACCTGGACGAATCCTGTTCCTGCCGCACCGGACAACATCGAACAAGGAAAAACCATCTTTCACGGCAAAGCCTTTTGCGTCACCTGTCATGGACGGGACGGCAAGGGGCTTGGAGAGATCGAAGGTCTTCGCGGAAAACTTCCGAGGAACTTTACGGACAAAGCCTGGCAGGCAGCACGCACCGATGGCGAATTATTTTGGATCTTGAAAAACGGGAGTCCGGGCTCGGACATGGCGTCGTTCATCCCGTTGGTCCTGACCGAAGAAGAAGCTTGGCACGTCCTGCTCTATGTGCGATCCTTCAGCGGCAAGTAACCGTGTATTGACGCTTCGACGGCGCCTGGTTCGACAGGCTCACCACCCTGAGCGCAGCCGAAGGGCATGCCCCCGCCGCTCGGGAGAGCGGGGCACAGGCGTCGCTCAGCGTCAATCCTGAGCAAGCCCCGCCCGGAAGGGAGGGTAGTCGAAGGATTGACCGCTCTTCATGGACGGACGTCGGCGAGCTAAGGGACCTGTCTGGCTCAGCGCGTTGCTGGGCCTTCTCTTGCCACTTGAGGCACTCGGCGGCGAGTGGTCGGCTATTGCGGAGCAAAAAGTCCTCTATACGGACGACGTCTTTCAGCTCTCATCAGCCAGGCGCCTGGCGTTGGCGGAAGACCCGAGTCAGCCGACGATCGTGCCGGTGGAGAAGCCGAGCGACGTGGTCTGGGAGCCTTCGGTCGAGCTGCGGAGAACCTCCAAGTCCCGTTTGGGGAACACCCAGGTCTCCTTCAAGGCCCACGGGTTCATCTTTACCGATCACTCGATTTTCAACCACGGCAATTACCGGCTGCAGCTCAAACAGGATCTCGCACCGGGCACCTCTCTTCTGCTGCGGTACCGGTACATCCCGAACCTCTTTCTTGGAACCAATTTCGAGCGGCGATCAGGAACCGCCTCGCAGCAGGAGGAGCGCGTCACCTCGCACATCTGGCGTGTCCAGCTCGAACGCCGTCTCAGCGAGACGTGGGCGGTGACCCTGACCACTCGATTCGGCCTTCGACTGTACAACGACGTCTTCGCTGAGCGTGATACGAAGTTTTATACGGTCGGTCCCCATGTGGAGTATGCCCTCCTGCCCACCCTCACGCTCTCCTTGGGCTATCAGTATGAGCGGGGCCTCGCGGACGGCCGCGGCGAGACGCAGTTCAACGACGAGAATCTGCACTATGCCTTCCGCCGAAAAGACTTCACGACGGATCTCATCGGGGACACCCATCTGGGACGCCAAGACACGACACACCAAGGAACGGCCGAGTTGCGGTACGCGCTCTCCGATCCGATGACAGTCAGCCTCGGCGTTCAGCGGACCCAGCGCAGCTCGAACGTCCTGTCGAAAGAGTTCAACGATACCAACACCTCCCTCGGCGTTCAGTACCGCTTCTAGCCCTTATGAGCCTCACCGACTATCCCGCCGTCCGCTGTGGCATCTTGGGACGGCGACGCCGAAAGGCCTGGGGCCTTTGTCTCCAACCTTCGCTCCCTTCGTCGATGGATTGCAGAACCCCCCTGGATAAGTTGGGGATTTTAGGAGGTCTCGCTGAGTCTTGTGTGGCACGCCGGTCGCAGGAGACATAGCCCGTGAATGTCTGGACCCTAGGCCATGAGATGGTGGGAGCACCGGGCATGGCCGTCATCTGGTTAGCCTACCGACTACCGGAAGAGGAGCGCTCTCGATGACCCTGTGTGTGACGTTTCACGGCGGAACCCGGTATGACATCGCGAGCAACGGCCACACGGTGATCACGGATCAGCCGGTGGACGATGGCGGAATGGATGCCGGGATGAGCCCGGTCGATCTGTTCGTCGGTTCGCTCACCGCCTGCGTGGCCTATTTTGTCGGACGCTATTGCGCCCGGCATCAGATACTCTGCGAGAGCCTCACCGTCGAGGCCGACTGGACCATGGCCGAACAGCCCCATCGCGTCGGCACCATCGCGCTACGGATTCATCTGCCGGAGACGCTGAATCCTTCTGAACGCGAACGGCTCCTACGGGTGGCGCACGGCTGTACCGTCCATCAATCTCTGGTCGTGCCGGCTCAGGTAGAGATTGCACTGACGAACGAGGCCGGTACCGGTTCGCGGTGACCCCTGGAGGCAACATGATCTTGAGGACGGACCTCGCCGGCATCTCGCGACGCACCTTTCTCAGCCGGACGCTCGGAGGCCTGGCACTCATCGCCATGGCTGGGCCGACGGGATGGTGGCCACGGGAAGCCTCGGCGAGCACTGATCCTCCGGCAGGAGGTGCGCCTCTCATCACGCGCGTGACGCGGCCCTTTGACGCCGAAACGCCGGTCCGAGAATTCGCGTCATTTCTGACACCGAACCATCTCTTCTTTGTGCGGAGCCATTTCGGCCCGCCAGCGCCGGAGGCGATATCCGAAACCCACTGGAAGCTGCATGTGGGAGGGCTGGTGGAGCGATCACGCGACTTCAGCCTCAACGACTTGCGCCGGATGGAATCCGTGACCATCACCGCCGTGGTCCAATGCAGCGGCAACGGCCGTGCCTTCCATCGGCCCAAAGTGCCCGGCGTGCAGTGGGAACGCGGCGCGGTGGGCAACGCGCAATGGACCGGGGTGCGGCTCCGGGATGTCTTGGCGAAGGCGGGGATCAAGGCCCAGGCGCATCATGTGCAATTTCAGGGCGCTGATCGGCCTGTCGTGGCCTCGGTCCCCCTGTTCATCAGGAGTATCCCGCTTGAGAAGGCGATGCATCCCGACACCATTCTCGCCTATGCGATGAACGGGCAGCCCCTGCCCTTGTTGCATGGGGTGCCGTTGCGGGTGGTGACGCCGGGCTGGATGGCCGACTCCTGCGTCAAGTGGCTGACCGACATCACGGTGCGTGAAGACGAGGCCGAAGGCTATTACATGCAGACCGCCTATCGCGTGCCCGCGAACCCGGTGCCGCCGGGGGCGGCGGCGAGCGGGCCGTCGACGCCGGTGGAAGCGATGGTGGTGAAGTCGCTCATCGTGTCGCCGCAAGAGGGCGAGACTGTGAGGGTGGGGCCCGTGGCCATTCAAGGGGTGGCCTGGGGTGGGGAAGCCAAGGTCGTGAAGGTCGAAATCTCGATGGACGAAGGGAAATCGTGGGAGCCGGCTCGGTTGGTGGGAGAAGACCAGCCCTATGCGTGGAGACAGTGGCAGTTTACCTGGCAGGCCAAGGCTGTGGGGACCTTCACCATTCTCTCACGTGCAACGGATGCGCGTGGGGATGTCCAGCCGGCCACGAGCCCATGGAATCCAAGCGGGTTTCTGTGGAACGGATGGGATCGCAGGAGTGTGACGGTGACGGCATGAGGGGACCGGCTCCGCCGTCCTCGGCGGTGCCTGTCCCTGTCGGAGTCCCGTGTGAGGCGTGAACCGTGAGGCGTGAAAAGCCCATTCAAGCTCGAGCCCTCGGCCTCTGCCTGATCCTTGGTCTCATAGGGCTGGCCGTCGGGACCGCGGCTCAAGAAGAGGATATGGCCTCGGTGAGTGCGGCGTTAGCTCCCCGTGCCGAAGGACTGATTATCTCCCGTTGTTCCGTCTGCCACAGTCCGGATCTGATTGCACAGCAGCGACTGCCCCGCGCCCGCTGGGAGGCCACGGTCGAGAAAATGAAACACTGGGGCGCGGAGATCTCCAACGACGAAGCCGATCTCCTCGTACGGTATCTCTCGGCGCGCTATCACCCGGGTGCGCCCGACAGCCTTCTGCCATTCGAGCGCGAACTGAG
>JACRLS010000018.1 GCA_016235225.1 Nitrospirota bacterium
CCTTGAGGCTGTTTTCGAGAGTCTTTTGAATCATCGTCTCCGCTTCAACCTGGTCGGCCACACCCGCTAGCTTTGCCACTCGACAGGCCTGTTTGATCAGGCCAGGAGAGAGATGTTCGCTTTTCGAAACACGGCTAGCCCATTCGCCCGACACCGGCAAACCCGCAACCGATTTCTCGACCACTCTTCGCCGAACCGATTGGGGCGGTATGCGTAATTCCAGGCAGTAGGTGAAGCGGCGCAGAAACGCGGGATCTATGTGGGCAATGTTGTTGCTCAACCAAAAGGCCGGAACAGGATTCGTTTCCAATAGCCGATTGGTCCACGCTTTGTCCGCTCCGGCCTTGCTTCTGCGTGCCCACCAGCCCCATTCTGACTCCGGGAAGACATCTTCGATCTCGTCGAACAGAATAAGATTCCCACACACGCGGCTGACCATACGTTGGCATAGTTGATACGCTCGCAACCGCTCAGACTTTGAGGCGGAGCCTCCCCTCTCGTCCTCGTCACTCACTTCGAAGAGACACCCACCAAAATCCGCTACCATCGCTTTCACAAATTCGGTTTTGCCGGTTCCCGGAGGACCATATACCAGGACATTCACTCCCTTCTCTTCCTTCTGGATCGTCTCAGTAATGAGACGACGCAAAAGTCCAATGTCCCTCTGTAAGTGGGGAAAGTCCTGCAGTGTCAGATCCCCGTTGGCGGATGGGCGGAACTGCCTAGTGAACATTCGGAGAAGGTCCGTGTGTTCATTCAGCAAGGCGTCGTGCAACCCGTCTATCGGAGACAACGCTTCCCCGAGATTTCCGGAAAGAAACACATTCCCTGCATGAAACATGTCTCCAATTCTACGGATCAAACCCGAGGAGGCCAGCGCTCCATCCTTGGCGAGCGCCTGCCGCACTTTGCGGGACGACACTTTGAGCACGCTTGCGAGGAGGTTGCAGGATTCCTGGGTACTAATACTTCCAAAGGCAGACGCGCAGACTCGGAGGAGTTCTGATCCCTGCAGAAGAGCTGAGAACATGAGAAGCTCCTTCTCCACGCACGAGAGTCCGAGGACGCGCGAGAGTGCCTGAACATTCCGATGAAACAGCCCATCCTCCTGAACTGAATGTTGCTCGAGTTCGGCCAGTTGCTTCATGATCTTTTCGCGTACAGCAGACACCGAGGAGTCGTTCCCTCTTGAATCGGGGATTGTCTTGATCATCGTCATCGTTCCATCTGGAAGGGTGAGTTGCTGCACCACGTCGTGTTGCTCTTCCGTTTCGATACCGACACCCTCCAATACCTCATCAAACAGTTGTCGCCGGTCACGGAGGCTTCGGGGGCTCGCTGATCGAAACCAATAGGCAAGCATGCGACAAACCCAAAGCCTCACCAGATCGTGATAATCCTCTTGCGGGGTGTTGACAGAGAACTCGCATTGAGGGCCTTCTCCGCAGTTTGTGGTTTCCATCGGCTCTTTCCCCTGGTTCCGGGTTAGTCCTGTGTTGTGAAGAGACGCATTCTAGCGCCGGCATATGACAGGAAATGTCATAGCGACTGAGAGCCGTCTTTCGAGGAGACTTAGCGAGCGACCTTGGAATAGAGCTTGTGTACAGTGGCAGCGTGGGAGGCAACGAGGCGGACTAACTCAGGCGGAGCCAGCACTTTGGCATGCCTCGTTCCGCGAAATAGTGGGCGATGTCGGAACTGAACCAGACCCTCGCTTTGATCATCGGCCCCCCGAAGAGCCCAAAGAGCCTGCGGTTCATGTCATCGGCAGAGAAGCCCGGAGGCATGGAGAACTGCTCATCGGTCGGCTCGACCTTGTGAATGCGTTCGACGGCAAAGGTTCGCATGGCCTTTGCCCGATGGGAGAAGCCAACGAGATAAAGACCGTTCTGGAAAAGAGCGAGGGCGTAGGGATCCACGAGATGGGAGACGGGCCTCATGTTATCCGGCGTCTGGTGATGCACCACGACCCGCCGCTGAAGGAGCAAGGGCTTTCTGAGTTCCGCCAGGACGGCTTTGTGCTTGGCATAGGGTCGAAGTGGTCGAGGAATCGGCGAGAAGACCTGAACGATCCGTTCAAGATGATTGATCGTCTTCGCCGGAAGGCTTGCCTTGATCTTCTGAAACACCGAGTCCAGATCATCCATCAGTGGAGTCTGCTCCAGATGCGACATATGCGCCCTGGCCAAATACAAGGCCATGACTTCACAGGGGGTCAGCTCAATGGGCGGGAGCCCTCGATAGTTCAGCGGCAAGTGCCAGGTATGCTCGCCGGCTTCCTCCGTCTTGGTCAGTGGATGCCCGTCTGCCTCAATCTGAGCAAGGTCACGCTTGATCTGGCGGCGCGTGACATCCAACTCGTCAGCGAGTTCACTGACCACAGCTTTGCGGGAAGAGAGAATGCGCAGGAGGAGGGAGAGCCGCTTCGAATGGCTATACTGGCCCGGACGACGGCCTCTGCGACGCGGGGTCATGATCGGATTTCATAAGCCGGTGATGCCGCTTCCGCCACGAGGAAGTCTACAGGCGGGAGGCGTTTGTCATGGCGCCGGCGGCCGGCACAGCCGGCACAGAGCAGCCCGCCGGAGAGCGGAGAAAAATGGCCTGAGACAAAGGTCTGTCCCTCGCGGGCGGATTCCCCGCAAGCCGCGCAATGGTCGGTCTGCGGACGGAACCCGGGCTGCCCGAGCAGTCGAATCTGGAAGAGCAAGGCGGTAAATGCCGGGTCCTCCGCAGTCTGCAGCGCGGTGAACCCTTCAATCAAGGTCTCAAAGATCCGTGGACCCGCATCGCCTTCCCCCGTGACTGCCTCGACGAGATTGGCCAGACGGCCGGCGGCGGCCATGAGCGACAGGTCTTCACGCAGGCGGGGAAACGGCTCCCGAATGTCGGCCTGGCAAATCCGATAGAGGGAATCGCCGCGCTTTTCGAAAAGATTCAATTCCGTGAACACGAACGGCTCGAGCGCAGCCCCGAACCTGGTTTTGGAGCGTCGCGCCCCGCGTGCCACGCCCCGCAGTTTTCCAAACCGCATCGTATAGAAGGTGACGATGCGATCGGCATCGCCCCACTTCCGGCTCTTGAGGCTGATGGCAGGAGTCTTTAGGAGAGGCATGCTAGAAGCCGTGACGGGTGACACGTGACATGTGACGGGTCAAAGCCAGGCGATTCTCCCTCATGCGTCACTCGTCACTGATCACTCGTCACCATCTTACTTGAGGTACTCAATCAGCATCGTGGCGAGGGCGAGATAGATGGAGATGCCGGTGATGTCGTTGGCGGTCGTCACGAAGGGGCCCGCCGCAATCGCCGGATCGACCCCGCTGCGGGGCTGGCCGTGCCAGAGCCACCCCGTCAGCGTAAGTAAAAAACCGCAGGCCGCGCCCAGGATCAACCCGATGCGGACCTCGCGAAAGAGCACCTTCCACATTTCCGCCATTTCGACGCCGCCGGTCGCCAGGCCGCGGATAATCAGAGTGGACGATTGAAGCCCAACATTCCCACCCATGGCCGCAATGACCGGCACGAAACTGACGATCGCCACGACCTGCTGGATGGTGAGGCGGAAGTACCAGAGGATGGCGCCCGACAGCAGCCCGCCGGCCAGGTTGGTGAAGAGCCAGGGAAATCGCAGGCGCGCGGCTTCGAAGGTGGACGCCTTGAGGAGCGTGTCTTCCTCCGCGGCACCCGCCATCTTGAGCATGTCCTCGGTCGCCTCTTCCCGGATGACGTCCACGACATCGTCGACGGTGATGATCCCGACCAGCCGGTTATCCTTCTCCACGACCGGAATGGCCAGGAGGTTGTACCGGGCCACTTGTCGGGCCACTTCTTCCTGATCCATGTCCACGGACACGCTCAGCACATCCGACGTCATGATGTTCTTCAGCGGCGTGGCAGGCGGCACCCGCAGCAACTGACGCAGGGAGAGCACCCCGACCAGGCGGTCCTCTTTGTCGGTCACGTAGAGATAGA
>JACRLS010000019.1 GCA_016235225.1 Nitrospirota bacterium
GCGGACCCGCATGTCCGGTGGTGTGACAGGGAAAGCTGGCAACGGCCTACCTATGTCTATTCGCTCGATTGCCCCCCCGTGTGTCTCACCGACTTAACGGTTCGCGTGCAACTTGCTACAATGCGCCCGTGGATCTCATTACCACCCATATGAACGCGGATTTCGACGGACTGGCCTCGATGGTCGCCGCCAGGAAACTCTATCCCGGCGCCGCGCTGATGTTGTCGGGCGGGGCGCAGGAAGCGGTGCGGAGCTTTCTGGCAGTCCATGATCTCGGTCTGATGGCGCAGAAAGACTTGCAGCATGCCGCCGTGACGCGACTGATTCTCGTCGATACCCAGGAGCCGGAGCGACTCGGGACTTTGGCTGATCTCTGGACTCGGCCTGATGTCGCGCTCCATATCTACGACCATCATCCGGTGATGTCGGCGACCTCTCCAGAGGAGATTCCGGTCCGCCTTCGGCCGGATGTGTACGCCGTGGAGCCGGTGGGGGCGACGACGACCATTCTGGTGGAGCGGTTGCAGGCACAGGGCCTTGCGCTGACTCCCCTGGAGGCCACGATCTTGGCCTTGGGTCTGTACGAGGAGACCGGGTCGCTGGCCTACTGTTCCACCACGCCCCGCGATCTTCAGGCCGCTGCCCACGTGCTGCAGGCCGGCGCCGATCTCCGGGTCGTCACCGATACCTTGCGTCATCCGCTGGATCCCGATCAGGTCGCGCTGCTGAATGATTTGATCCAGTCCAGCGAGATCTATTACGTGGAAGGCCGGAAAATCCTCATCGCGTCGAGTGGGTACGATCGATACAAAGGCGATCTGGCGGAAGTCGTGCACAAGTTGGCGGAGATGGAAGGCCTCGATGTCGTCGTGGCGGCCATGACCATGGATGACAAGGTGGAGGTCATCGGGCGAAGCCGTCGTCCGGAGTTCGACATGGGGGTCCTCATGCGGGAATTCGGCGGCGGCGGGCATGCCGTGGCGGCGTCGGCCGCCGTCAAAGGCACATCGATCGTCGAGGTGCGGGAACGGGTGACCCAGTGGCTGACGGAGCGGCGCCAGCCGACCCTGCTGGCTGCGGAGATCATGACCAAGCCCGTGAAGGCGATCGCGGCCGAGGCGACGATCACGGAGGTCGAGCGCAGCATGACGACCTACGGCGTGAACGCGCTGCCGATTGTGGATGATCAGCAACGGTATTTGGGGGTGATCACGAGGGAGATTGTTCAGAAGGCGCTGTTTCATAAGTTGGGCAAGTCGCCGGTTCGGGACTACATGTTGACGGATCTCTATCATGCGGAGCCGGACACGCCCTTCCGGGATCTGGAGCAGCACATGATTGAGCGGAATCAACGCTTCGTGCCGATCCTGGCCGGCTTGAAGGTGGCGGGGGTCATCACCCGAACCGATGTGTTGCGGACCTTGCACGATGATGTGCTCGCGGCCGCGCGCGCCCGGGCCAAGGGGGAGTGGCCGGCGTCCGCGCATCATCGGCGGAACCTCCGGGGCACGATGCTGAGTCAATTGCCGGCCCGCGCCTTTATCCTGCTGGAAGTGGCGGGCCGCCTGGCGGATGAACTCGACCTGTCGGCCTATGTGGTGGGGGGCTTTGTCCGGGATCTTCTGCTCGGCACGAAGAACCTGGATCTCGATCTCGTGATCGAAGGCGATGGCATTGCCTTCGCCCACGCGTTGGCGAGCCATGTGCAAGGGCAGGTGAAGGAGCACGAACGATTCGGCACCGCCGTGGTGACCGTGCCCGACGGGTTGCGGCTGGATGTCGCCACCGCGCGGACTGAATACTATGAGTACCCGACGGCCTTGCCGACGGTCGAGCAAAGCTCCATCAAGAAAGATCTCTACCGTCGCGATTTCACGATCAATACGATGGCGGTCGCCCTGAACGAGTCACGATTCGGCGCGCTGGTGGACTTCTTCGGCGGGCAGCGGGATCTGAAGGAGAAGACGATCCGCGTGCTCCACAGCTTGAGCTTTGTCGAAGATCCCACCCGGATCTTTCGGGCGATTCGATTCGAGCAGCGGTTTGGATTCCGGTTGGCGAAGGAAACGCTCGCGCTCATCAAGGGGGCCGTGAAGATGGAACTCTTCCGGCGCTTGTCGGGGGCCCGGCTTCTGAATGAACTGATGCTCCTCTTCTCGGAAGAAGAGCCCAGCCGTACGGTGGCTCGCCTGGCCGAGTTGGATCTCTTGCGGTTCATCCACCCGGCCGTGAAACAATCGGACCGCTTGGCCGGGATGATCAAAGGCATCGAGGATGCATTGAAGTGGTACCGGCTGCTTTTTCTCGATCGGCCGGTGGAGCCCTGGTTGGTCTATGTGATGGCCCTCATGGACGTGCTCCCGGCGAAGGCGATGGGCGAGACCGTCAAGCGGCTGGCGATAGCGGAACGCCATGCCGATGCCATTCGAGCCGGGCACGTCTCGTCGAATCTCGTCGTGCGCCGACTGACGAAACAGCCCCCGCCCACTCCCGCGGAGACCTATCACTTGCTGTCTCCACTGTCGGTCGAAACCCTGTTGCTGCTCATGGCCAAATCCAAATCGGAAGTGGTCAAGCGCCACGTATCCGCGTTCCTCACGGTCCACCAACATGTCAGACCGATTCTGACCGGTGACGACCTGAAGGCCATGGGGCTGAAGCCAGGTCCTCAATTCAAGAAGATCCTCGCCGGGCTGTTGGATGCCCGCCTCAACGGCGAAGTGGACACCGAAACCGACGAGCGCGCCTTCGTCAGCCAGATTGCGAAACTGGCTTAAGACGCTGCCGACCCATCTCCTGTCGGCGGGCCTACGGGGTGTGGCCGTCAGACGGCAGGGCATCGATCACTCTGACCCTCGCCGTGGGGGTCATGCTGCGGCGTAAGTCATCCAAGTCGAGCCACACGTTGTACTGAACGGTGCCTTTGTGAGCAAAGCACAAACTCGCGTACCGTCCGGGCTTGATCGTGACCATGTCATCCGTGCGGCTGACGCCGCGAAAGCCCTCTTCGCAGGACAGGCCGGTCAGCCATTTCGACTCGATGAGGCCGACCATGATGGGTCTGGGGGTCAGATTGTGCCACCGGACCTCGTCCCCAACGCGCGCAGACAGGTCCGAGGGGCTTACCGTACTCCGGATCTCGATGTCATGGATTACGCTGGTCCCATGGATTCTCCTTCGCCGAATACCCCGTAGCTTGCTGCGGGGAGCTTCATCCGCGCAGGGGTGCCGCATTCGAAGGCCGATAGGCACAGAAGGGGAATCAGGAATCGGGTGGGCGGCTAGCGGTCTTCATCGGGGCGCCCACCTTGATCCCGGGCAGTAGCAGGGTCTTCCTCCGGCTGGTGAGGTTGACCGTCCTCTTCCTCTTCGTCGAAGGTCGCGGCGATTGCGGCTGCCCAGGTCAACAACATCAGGGCCACGAGCGCCAAGACCGCACACATCAGGCCTTCCTTCGGAGGATCGGGCGTTGATGAGACGCGCGATCACCAGGCCCGTCCCCCCATCTTGTTGAAACGTGCGTCGTCCGTGAGGTGTTGTATCGCGAATTCCAGGTCGGTGAAAAGGGTGACGTACGGCCCGGCATTCCTGGATACCGTGTAGGGCATGCGGATTGTCCCAATAGATAGTACTCGGACCGTCTGCCCTGACAGGTTCCCGATCTGTCGCCAGTCTCATTGCACGGGGGACGGGAGGACGTCAAACGTCCAGGGCGTACCGAGTATCGAGTGCGGAGTATCGAGTATGACTCGCGCGCTTATCCCGTGCCGTTCCCCCGCTGAAAGACCTGGATGCATTTCCGTCTGAACAGTTCAGGATCGAATGGTTTGACGAGATACTCCTTAGCCCCCAACTGGATGGCCGCGCGGAGTCGATCGATATGAGCAGAGTGAGACATGGCGATGATGGGAAGGCGGGGATAGAGGTCCGTCAGTTCCTGGATGATCGCCATCCCACCCAGGACCGGCATGTCGAGCTCCACGAGCAAGCCCGTGGGGGGAGTCTGTTCCATTTTTCCCTCTGCCTCGAATCCCAATCCCCGGAGCCGGTCACAGAGCATGAGTCGGATATCCTCATCCTGGTCGATGACGATGATGAGTTGCCGGTACGGCGTCTGTTCGCTCTCTGCCGGCTGAGGTTCAGCGTCCAGGGAGTAGCGGCGTTGCGATGACACCCGCATGATGACCTCCTCGACATCAGACGTTTGTCAGCCATAGGTCTTGACGTAGGAACGGGAGCGTGAGGCACCCTTTCGTTGACGATGCAGGTCTTCTTTGCCTCGGGCACGTCCGCGCGTCGGCTCCGGCCGCATGAGTTGATGGCGTGAGATCACTGGGTCCACAATCGCGCCGCACATCACACAGCGCCATCCCTGGAAACACTTCGGATGGCAGTCGGCCACGGGATCGACGAAGGTATCGAGGACCATCGCGCTGTGACAGCGGCGGCAGATCATGGGTGATCCTTCAGCTCAGCTCAGCGCGTCACCGGCATTCCGCCAGAGTGAGTCCTGTACGGTGTCCTCCGGATCAGTGCTCTCAGCATTGTCCGTGTTGGGGGACCCATCCGTATCACCAGGCTGCGGTCGAGACGTCCCTGGGGGTGTCTCGCAGACCGCGCGGGGCGATCCGCTCTCCCTGCGCCCGACGTCTTTGCGCGTGAATCACCACCATGACCTGAGGACTGTTGCGCAGGCACGTGGACCACAACGAAAAGGCGTGCAACGAGAACAGTCCCGCCGGAGTGGAGACGACTGTCCGGCATTCGTGGACAGACGCCGTGGGGACGGCCTTATCGTCACAGGCGCGATCTCGAAGGCGTCCTCCCAACATGACGATGGCAAGCAGAAGGGTCCGTCCCGGTACGGC
>JACRLS010000027.1 GCA_016235225.1 Nitrospirota bacterium
ACGGTTCGACAGGCTCACCGTCCCGAGTCCAATCGAGGGACGTTTCACGGTTCACGTCTAGGAAGCAGCCTGCTTGGCGTCCAACCCCTTTCGCTTCAACTTCTCGACGAGCGTCGTGCGGTTCAAGCGGAGGAGTTGTGCGGCGCGGCTGGTCACCCCGTTGGCCTGACGGAGGGCCTCTCGGATCAGTCGGTTTTCGTACCGCTCGATGGCCTCAACCAGATCCACGCCACCGGCCGTGAATTCGAAAGCGGCATCGGACACAGCGGCCGGGACGGGTCTGGACTGGAGGATCTTCTCCGGAAGATCGGCGACGGTGATCATGCCCGATTTCTTGAGGATGACGACGCGCTCAACAAGGTTCTGCAATTCCCGGATATTCCCGGGCCAGCCGTACCGCAAAAGATAATCCATGGCGGCCGGCTCCGTCCCCCTGATGGCGGTACCCTTCGAGGCATTGAAGAGCGTCAGGAAATGGTCCACAAGCAGCGGGATATCGGTCTCCCGATCCCGCAAGGGCGGCATCGTGATCGGGATGACGTGCAAGCGATAGAAAAGGTCTTTGCGGAATTTGCCGTCATCCACGAGCTGTTCGAGGTCTTGGTTGGTGGCCGTAATGATCCGAACGTCGGTTCGGATGGTTTTTGTCCCGCCGACTCGCTCAAAGCAGCGCTCCTGGAGGACCCGGAGCAGCTTCACTTGGAGCTGCGGGCTGAGTTCCCCGACTTCATCCAGAAACAGGGTCCCGCCGTGGGCCATCTCAAATCGCCCGATCCGCACGTTGATGGCCCCGGTAAAGGCGCCTTTTTCGTGGCCGAATAGTTCGGATTCCAACAGATTTTCAGGAATCGCGCCGCAATTGACCGGCACGAGGGGACGGTCGCGGCGAAAGCTATTGAAGTGCAGCATACGGGCCAGCAACTCCTTGCCGGTTCCGCTCTCCCCCTGAATCAGGACGGTGCTGTCGCTGTCGGCGACTTTCTCGACGAATTCGAGCACCTCACGCATCGCATCGCTGGTGCCGATCAGATTGTCGAAACGGTACTTGTCCCGCACCGTTTTCTTGAGCAGCAGATTCTCCTGGCGGAGGCGCTGCACATCCATGGCCTTCTTGATCAGCACCGCCACCGTACTCAGCTGGATCGGCTTGGTGACGAAGTCCATCGCACCGGCCTTCATCGCCAAGACCGCCTGTTCGACCGTTCCGTGCCCGGTCATGACAATGCAGGCCGTCTCCGGACTTTCCGTTTGCACGCGCCTCAGCACCTCAAGCCCGTCCATGGAGGGCAGCATGAGGTCGGTCAGCACGACCTGCACGGGCGTATCCCGGAGCACCGCCACCGCCGACTCCCCGTCTGGAACGAGTGTCACCTCGTAGCCTTCGTCGCGGAGACCTTCCTCGATCATGTCCCGGATTCGTTCAAAGCTCATGAAATACGACGACCTCCTTATGCGGGACCCGCCGAGGAGCCAGTCCTCTCTAGAGACTGGGGATGACCCGTCGGGACAGAGGAGTTCCTCGTCTCATCTTGGTGGTCATGTCGAACCGGCTGTTGCAGATGGATAACGATCGGGATGGACAGATTGGCGACACGAATAGAACCGCATTCACGGTGTAGATCGATTGTTTCTCACACATACGGGAGTTTGTCAAGAAATGGTTCAGCGGCTCAGCGCGGCGACTCGCTCGGTTCACGCGAGGAGAGCGGTGGAGCGTCGGCCGACACCGGCAAGGTCGTTGCCAGCGGACCGATCACGTTCACCGAGGGAGCGTCTTTGACGAGCTGAAAATGGATCCGGACTCGGCCGGGACGATCGATGAATCGCGGCGCCCCCGACACCGGGCCGACGGTTTTCCGCGCGTCGACCCATTGGGGGATGGCGGAGGTGACGGTGTCCAGCGCGATGTCATCATAGAGTGATTCCCCGGAGCCTTTCACCAAGCGCGGCGGGGTGACCACCTCCCCGTTCTCTTCGATGGTAAGCCCGATGACCACGCCGCGGACAGCGCCGCCCGCGACCTTCTGCAAGAGTTCGCCAGGTTTCGGCCTCTTGTCCTCCATCGCGGCCTCTCGGGGCACAGTCGATTCAGACTTGCTGCCCGGGCGGTAGATGAGCGTCTCGCGCGCTCCCGCAGGCTGCGCCTCTTCTTCATACTCGACCCGAACGATGGCCCTTTCTTGTGGTACCGGCTCCACCGTCACCTCAGCGCGGGCGATCCGAGACACTTGCTCTTCGGTCAATCCGCCGACCCTGGCCGTGACCTCCACGCGATGGCCGGTTTCGACAAAGAGATGGATCTCATCAGAGGGGGCCACCCACCGGTTCAGTTGCCATTCCCGGAGAACAGATGAGACCGCAATGGTGCGTCCGTCCGCGCTCAACAGACGAACAAAGGCGCGACGCGGGATGGCCAACTGCCGCGTGACCTCGCGACCCACTGCAGGCGCCTGCGTGAAACCCAACAACAAGCGCGGAGCGGGGGCCGTTCGCCGTTCGACGGTCCCTCCCATCCGGATGACCATTTCGGATGTGGCCTCCAATCCGGCAGGATCGACCGACAACGTGACCGGCACGGACAATACCCACAGACCGTCGTCCTGTGCCTGAGTCGTGGCACGCCCGATCTCAGCCGTCAGCCCGCTGGTTGCAAGACGATCGACCAGTCTGGCAGTGACCCGACGTCGATCGCGGACCGCCTCGGTCTGAAAGTCTTTGGTGAGATCCCGGCTGGACAGCGCCCGCACCGCAGCCGAGTAGTTCGAGCGCGCAGGGACATATCCGGGGTGGACCCCCAAGGCTTTCTCATATTCCTCGAGAGCCTGAAACAACTTGCCCGCCCGCGCCAGGGTCTCGCCATTGGCGTTGGCCCCGACCGCCTCCGGAAACCCCTTGGGCACCGTCGGCTCCCCCACGCGTCGTCCCGGTGCGTCGTTCAGGCGGGCCAGCACGGCGGCCGTCAAGGACTTCGCCACCGCCAGCGGGTCCGAGATCTCCCCCTCCGCCGAGGCCGTATCCAGCACCGCCCCCCGCTCCACTCCGACCATCTGCACATCCATCCGGAGCGTCTTGCCCGCCACCGCCGCACTCCCGCTCACAAGAATGGTCGCGCCAGTCAGCCGTCCCACCTGAACCGCCGATGTCTCATCCACCCGGCCTGAGAGCTGGAGGGCCTGCTCGCGAATCACTTCTTCCAAACGATCACGTTGGACCACCGTCACATTCGGAAGCCTCGCCAATTCGGCCACCAACAAATCAGGCAGGCCCTTCTTGATCCAGCTCAGCTCCGGTCGTCTTGTCCGGTCGTCGAAGAGCAACACGGAGACGACCAACTCGCGCGGCAACGGCGGCGGGGCAGCCACGGTAGCCGGAGGATCGGGAGGCGAGGCAACCGGCCGTGCCTGGCCGGAGCACCCGATGGCAAGCAGCATGAGAAGCGCGAGGGGCAGGCGTGAGAGAACCGCCGCCACAACCGACGGAGCCGCGCGCCCTTGCGGCGATTGATGCGTGAGAGGCGAATACTCCATCGGCCGGTTCATGATCTGTTCTTACCTGTACGCCCGGTTCGTCATCCGGTCAAGCGATCCCGCGATCCTTGCCGTCCAGCTCAGCGAGGGTTGCCTGTGGAAGGACTCACGGCCGGGCGAATCCCGTGCTCGCGTTTCCATTGTTCATTGAGGCGATAGATGAAAAACAGAATCTCCGCCACAGCCTGATACAGTTCCGGAGGAATGGCCTGGTCGAGGTCCAGTTGCAGCAGCAGATCGACGAGCGTCGGGTCCTCCCGGATCGGGACGCCGGCACGCTTGGCCTCTTGAATGATCCGTTGCGCCATCTCGCCCCGACCCTGGGCCGTCACCCGCGGTGACTGGGCCTTGGAGGGCGAATATTCGAGGGCGGCGGCGGACTGTCGTTTGTCGCGCATGCTCGTGTCTTGCAACTCAGGCCGTCAGATTGACCAGTCGCCGGTGCGGCACGGCCTTGACCGCCAGGTCTTCGCCCTTGACGCTGCGGGTTTCCGCCACGGAGGCCGACAGGCCCTCAACCGTAAAGCCCTTGGCCGAGAGTCCCGCATGCAAGATCGGCAACATCGCAGTCACCACCCGCTCCACCTCCGGGCGATCCACGAAGACCCGCGCGGACACGTGCTTTCCTGTGAACAAGGCATCAACCCGAATGGCGCCGATGTGCTCCACATCCAGCATGGTGACGACTCGATAGGGCCGCGAGCCCAGCTCACTGCTCGTCCCGCCGCCTTCATCCCGTCGCTCCACATGCACGCGGACGGAGGAGGCGCCGGGAAAACCGAGCGGCAGTTCAAAGACCAACGGTTGCCCGTTTTGCGCATTCATGGCATTCACAACTTGCGTCCGCTCAATCATGCGAAGCACCTCATGCGCCTCACGCATCCATCCGGACAGAGATGCCGGCGACGCCTGCTCCGAGGTCTGGCCCTTGCTCAGATCGCTGAGGATCATGGCAAGTCGGCTCTTGGCTGTCGCCAGCCACACCGGATCACCAGGCCGAGCCTCGACCCGGTCCAATGCGACGAACAGGGCTTGCACCTCTTGCTTCGCTTTGACCAGGGTCTCAGGCTGCGTCACGGCCGCGACCCTTTCGTGTAGAAGCGTCAATTGCCGTTCGAGCTGATCCGCCTCGCCGCCTCGTGTCAGCAGTTCCTTGATGGACCGCGTGAGCCGGTTGATCGTCACGGCTTCAAGCGATTGGTTTCCACCCGCTTCCTGCAGGGCATCCAGCAACTCTCCCATGACACTCGCCAGACCGGAGGTCTGCGAAGGGAGCGGTTCACCAGGGCGAGCGGGAAGAGAACTCAACGACTCACCGGAAGGGTGCGGCAATGATCGCCTTCCCGTCAGTTGCCTAACGCCTGGAGAGCGCTCCTGCGCCGGAAGCTGTTCCAGCAGCCGCGTGAGTACTTGTGTCACCCGATCGGCTGTGGAAGCATCCACCCCCTGGTTCAGCCGTTCCCGGAGCAGGAGGAGCTGGTCCTCGATCTGATCCGGGGCCGCGCCCTGACGGAGAGCCGTCTTCAGTCCTTCCAGCAAGCGGTCGACCGGCAACGTCCTGACCGCCACAGCCGAGCCCTGTTCAGCCACAGCCGACAGGAGCCAGGCTTTCAATGAAGCCGGGAGCGCAACATTCCCGAGCGGCTGTCCCTGAGCGACTCGCTCTGAGACGGCATGCTCGTAATCCAACCCCACGGCCTGCAGGGCCTGGCGGACGCTGTCCGCTGAGAGTTGATCCGGTTTCAACTGGAGTCGATCGACCAGATCAGCCAGACCCGAGACCGTCTCTTGCGGAACAACACCGTTCTCGGCGGAGGCTCGCACCGTCTGCACGAGTTTCTCAAGGCTCGCCACCAGCGAGTTCCCGGCCGGCAGCAAGGACCGGAGCAGCGTCGTCACCGGATCCCCTTCGTTGGCCTGGCCCGTAACCGTGAGGGTCGTTCCTGGAATCTGAGCCTGTGGGCCGACTCGTCGGAGAATCTGGCCGTCCCCTTGTTCCACGCGCGCCTGGAGCACCTGCCCGACCTGAAGTCGACCGACCTGCGACGTTGCCTCGATCGGAATGCCCTTCACCAGGATGACCAGACTGCCTGTATCCTGAGCATGGACCACAGTGGCTTCGACCGCCTCCCCGGGCACTAAAAATGAGGTGGTGTTCCCCGGAGAGCCGCCTCCTGGTTGATACCCCTCGACTGGGTTGACGGATCGAATAGTGGTAATCATGCCCCGCTCAGAGAAAGGGTTCTCGCTTCGTTATCGGCCGTTCTCCATCCACTCTTGATGCCGGCATGGTCAGGCGGTCCCTATTGTGATGTCCCCGCCTCCTCGTGCCGATACATGGGATATAATGGGCTGCACCGGCCATCGAAGATTGACGAGAGCCTGATGACCCAAGAGACCGATCTCAGCGAGGTACCATCTCGATTCGATCAGCTCATCCGTTCCGTCCGGGTGGGGATTCTCATTACGATGAACGACCGCGGGCCCTTCGGGTCCCATGTGCCGTTCCTCCTCGGCGAGAATTGGTCGAGACTCTACATTCATATCAGCGGGCTGGCTCAACACACCCAGAATCTGAAGAAGGACCGCCGCATTTCGCTGTTTGTGACGGAGCCCGACGAGCCGCAAAAGAATCCCCTGTCGCTCCAGCGCATCAATCTCCAAGGTGAGGCCCAATCCCTGACTGAGAAGGACCGAGCCTACCAGCAAGTGAAGGCGGACTACATTCGGCGCTTCCCGCAGTCGAAGCAGATGTTCGGATTTGCCGATTTCTTTGTGGCTGGATTCGGCGCCGCCTACTACGCGCACGGAGACAAACCCACCGACTGGATTCACCAGAAGCCCGAAAAGAAGTAAGTAGTGAGGGGTCAGGAGTAGACGGAAGGAAGAAACCGACCCTGAGCAGAAAGAGATGCCAAGATTCTTGACAGGTCCGAACCCTCCTTGCTAGCGTGGTCCCCTCGAACGATGAACGAGGAACGCTGAACTATGAATGGCCGAACCCTTTAGACAGTCGTACCTTTAACTCAGCACTCATCGCTCAGCACTCAGCACTTCATAGGACGCTGGCGTAGCTCAATCGGCAGAGCAGCGGTTTTGTAAACCGCAGGTTGGAGGTTCGATTCCTCTCGCCAGCTCCATTGTTCCTCTGTTCCTCGAACCTCCAACCGGGGGTAGCGAAGGGGGTGAGCCCCCTTCGTGGGGAGCGTGCGAGGGGGTTGGCCCCCTCAGCAGGAGCCGGGAGGCAGGCTTCAGAGCCGATCCGGCGACGGTTGGACGGTTCGATTCCTCTCGCCAGCTCCATTTCCTAAACAGTGGACAGCCGTGCGAGATTGATCGCGAGATCCGCGTTCGGCTCCTCGTCGCCGGAGGCGCCGTCGAGAAAGTCCATGAACCGGGCGGCTTGCGCAAAGGCGTGTGCCGGCCGATGAGGGGAAGGATAGGCCTGCTCGGAGACTTGCTTCGCACGGCGCGAGAGCTGAACTTGACGGAGGTATGTCATCTTAGGTAGCATATGCGCATATATGAGAGATATACCATGAAGCGGACGACTATCTTTGCAGATGAATCAGTGCTGGCTGAACTCGAGGCCATCGCCAAGAAGGAACACCTGAGCATCTCGGCGGCGATCCGCGCGGCGTTAGAAGAATATATCAGCCGTCGCCAGGCCACGCGGCGCCTCCCCTCTTTTCTCGGCATCGCGCGAAGCGGGCGAAAGGACATCGCGGAACGCTCGGAAGCCCTGTTGTGGACGACTCCCCATGCAGGCCGTAAACGATGAGGGCTATCCTTGTCGATACCGGGCCCCTCTATGCCATGGCCGACCAGGATGATGGATGGCACGATCGCGTCCGCACGTTCCTAGACACGGCCCGCATTCGAATGATTGTTCCCCTGACCGTCCTCCCGGAAGCCGCATACTTGATCGGGACGCATCTCGGCGCCGCGGCTGAACTGGCGTTCATACGGTCGGTCGAGCGAGGGGAAGTCAAAGCGGAAGGCCTCAAGAGAGATGATGTGACCAGGACCATTGAAGTGATGGAGACATACCTCGACGCCAACCTCGGATTTGTCGACGCCTCACTGGTTGCGATTGCCGAACGACTGAAGATCCGCGATATTCTCACGACGGATCGCCGGGATTTTGCTCTGGTTCGTCCCCGTCACTGCGCGGCCTTCACCCTGCTGCCGTAAAGCGGCTGACGTGCGAAACGAACTGTTTCGTCTCGTGCCTCCTCGCAAGCGGAGCCAGGTGGTGAATGAGGCCCTCCGGCATGAACTGCAATGCAGAAAGCGAACGCTGGCCACCGCGCAGATCCAGACCCTCCGGCGCAAGAACGCCAAACACACGAACAGGGAGATTCTCACGGCCATCCGCCAAGACCGAACGAGAACGGCGCGACGATCGTGGTCCCCGATGCCTCGGTCCTATTCTCTCTCTTTGACAGATCGTCTGCTGCATGATTGTCATTCAACTTGTCACGAGAGATTAAGATCGCAACGATGCCGAGCCACGCCGCAAGACTCACTCTTGAATATTGGAAAGACGAAGATTGGTATGTGGGACAGCTCCGTGAGGTGCCTGGCGTCATCAGCCAGGGGGCAACCCTCAAAGAACTTGAAGAGAACATTCAAGATGCCTACCAGCTCATGCTCAAAGAGCGTCGCCCCGCCTTCCGCCGACGAGCCAAGACCAAAGTGATCGCCCTCACCGCGTGAAGCGCCGAGCATTCACCAAAACGCTCGAAGCGTTCGGCAGGGTCACGCCGGTGTTCGTGGCAAAATCGCCGGTCCGTGAGCCGACAGCCTCGCGTTCTCAGGATTGCGGTGATTCCTCGGCACTACCGATGGGGAGAGAGCGCACACGAAGACGGGTCTCTTCAAAGACAGCCACGGCGCCGCGATTCAGCGGCGCAGTCAGTTCAGTCAGGTTGGCAAGGAGTATCGCGAGCTGTGCCTCGGGCCTTCGTCGAACGTGCAGCCGGAAGAGAATAACTGAGGGTTCTTTCTGCCGGCCGATGGCCACCAAAGCTCCGAAGTCAGTATCAGCGGAAATCAGGACGCGATGTTCACGCCCC
>JACRLS010000028.1:0-3952 GCA_016235225.1 Nitrospirota bacterium
GGCGCCTGATCGATGTGGAGACGGATCGGGCGCATGTGATGACGCTGGACGGCCGGAGCCGGCCGCACACGCTGGGCATCGCCGTGCCGCCGACCGATCCGGCGTTCTTTTACTTCGGGTAATCTGATTGGGGAGTGCGGATTTCGGATTGGGGATTTCGGATTGGGGAGCGGGCCGATCCGCATTCCGCAACGGTGAAGCATGGGCGGGACCGCGTACATTGACCGCAAAGACGCCGAATTGAGGCTCGATGGATCGGCGCTGGCTGTCTACGTCAACGGGGAGCGTGAGGGCGTGATTCCCCTGGTCCCGTTGGACCGGCTGGTCCTGATCGGGAACCTGACCGTGGAAACCAAGGCGCTCCACCGGCTGAACGAGGAGGGCGTGGCCGTGCTCTTTCTCTCAGGCAAGCGGCAGGCGTTCCGCGGCCGGCTGATGGGGCGGCTTCATCGGCATGCGCGCCTGCGGACGAGACAGTATGAGCAACGCCAGGGGGCGCTGCCGTTGGAACTGGCCCGCGGGTGGGTCGGGCGCAAGCTGGCGGGCCAGGAGGCGTTCCTCCGGGATGCCGCAGTCGAACGACCCGAGGATCGGTCGATCTTGCTGCGGTCGGCGGAGATCGTCGCGCGCGCGGGGGCCAAGGCGCCGGAGGCGGCGTCCGTCGAATCCCTGCGGGGTCTCGAGGGCGGCGCCGCGGCGGCGTACTTCGACGCGCTGCCGGTTCTGTTCCCGCCGAGCCCGCCGAGCCTGGAATTTGCGGGCCGTGGGCGCCGGCCGCCGCGCGATCCGGTGAACGCGTTGCTCTCGCTGACCTATACGATGGTCCATTGGGAGTGGGTGCGGGAATGCGAGCTGATCGGCCTCGATCCGATGGTCGGCTTGTATCATGATCTCGACTACGGACGCGAGTCCTTGGCCTGCGATCTGGTTGAGCCGGTTCGGCCCGACGTGGACCGGTGGGTCTGGGAGCTGTGCCGGACGCGCGCGTTCGAGGGCCGTGATTTCTCTTCGGACGGCGAACGGCCCGGCTGCTATCTCAAGAAAGGCGCGCGCGGCCGCTTCTACGAAGCCTATGAGGGCTGGGCCGGTCCACGGCGATCGGCAATGCGGGCCGAAACCGAGGCATTGGCGAGAAGGATTCTCGATGGAGAAGACCCTCTATTTTTGCGAACGTCAGGGGATGCGGGTGACGCGTGACGGTCCGTCGCTCTGGATCGAGCAGCCCGGCCGGGCCGGTTGCCGCGTCCCGGGCCGCTTGATCCGGCAGGCCGTCATCGTCGGCAACGTCGCGCTGGATGCGGGCAGTCTGCTGCTGTTGGCGGAACGGGGCATTCCCGTGATGTTTCTGCGCCGCGACGGGACGCCGGCTGCCGCCTTGTGGGGAGTCTCAGGCGTCCACCGGCAGCGCTCGGGTCGCCAGCGGGCGCTCACCGGCGATCCGTCCGGCCAGGATCGGGTGCTTGCCTGGCTGCATGCCTGGCGGCGGGGGCGCCAACTGGCCTTGGTGAGGCGGTTGGATCCCGAGACGGCCGCTCAGTGGAAGCAGCGGGGGTATCGGAACTCCGACTATGCTCGATGGCTCGCGGCGCGTGCGGAGGCCACGGCTGCACCGTCCCGCCCGCCGGCCTTTTTTCGCGGCGCGCTCGCCGAGCTGATCGCCGTGGAGATCGCGGCCCGAGACTGGGATCCGCATTTCGGCGTCGAGCACAAGGGGGAACCGTTGGGACTGGTCAAGGATTTCACGGACGCGTTGGAACCGGACGTCCATGGTCTCTGGATCGAGCCTCACCACGAGTCCGAAACCGCAAGGGCCGAAAGCCCGTGGGCCGAGCCGGCGGCGGTCTTCGAGCGCGTGCGGCCTCGCATCGCGGCGCTCATTCGCCTGATGATGGATCAATACGCGGATTTGCTGTGGGAGTCTTGAGCGATGCGCACCCGATATCTGGTCTGTTACGACATTGCGGATGAGCGGCGGCTGACACGGGTCTATCGCTACCTGAAGGGACGGGGCATCCACATGCAGTATTCCGTCTTTCTTTGTTCGCTGACCTGGCCTGAGCTGAACTCGCTGAAGGCCGACCTTGCGGAGCTGATCGACGAATCCGCCGATGATGTCCGACTCTATCCTGTTCCGTCCGGCGAGGCGATCAAAGCGCTCGGTTGCCCCGGTCTGGTTCCGGAAGGCGCCGCCGTCTTTCTCCCATGATGGAACGCTCACCCACCGACTCCGTCTCGTCGAGCCCCGGCTTGTTGCCGCTCGCCTTCGGACAGTTCACGGTGACCCTCGTACCGGAGGCGCCCCTCGCCCTCCCGCCGTATCCGGGCGGCATGTTCCGGGGAGCCTTCGGTCTGGCCCTTCAGCGCGTGGTCTGCGTGACCCGGACCCTTGATTGCCCGCCATGTTGGCTCAAGGACCGGTGCATGTTCCCGTATGTGTTCGACACGCCTCCGCCGTCGAACACTGAGATCATGCGGAAGTACAACGCGGCGCCGCATCCGTTCGTCTTGACGCCTCCGTTCCCGGGAGAGTCCGTTCTTCTTGCCGGATCCTCGCTGCGCGTGGGGATCACCTTGTTCGGGAAGGCGCTTCAGTATCTTCCTTATTTCGTCTTTGCATTCGAACGGCTCGGACAGATGGGGCTCGGTCGTCACCGCGTGCGCTGCCGTTTGGCGACGGTCGAGGCGTCTTTTCAGGACGGGGCTCCGGCGCTTCTGTATTCAAGCGAGGACCGCGCCCTCCGCGCTCCTGATCCATTCGAAAGAGCCTTCAGGCTTGAACTCAGCGCGCCTCCTCCTTCGTCTGAACCATCCAAGGAGGAACGCCTGACGATCGAGTTTCTGACTCCCGCCCGGGTGGTCTACCAGGAACGGCTTGCCCGCACCTTGGACTTCCACGTGCTGGTCCGCAGCTTGATGAGACGAATCGGCCACCTCTCGTACTTTCATTGCGGTGGAGATGTGTCGGGCGTTGCTTTTCGGGAATGGATCGAGCGTGCCGAACAGGTGCGTGTGATCTCGGAGAGTTTGCGTTGGTATGATTGGGAGCGTTTCTCGGGACGACAGCAGGCTCGGATGACTTTGGGTGGTCTGTTGGGCCGTCTGACCTTCCAAGGGAATATAGCGCCGTTCCTGCCGCTTCTCCGCGTCGGTGAAGTGACGCATGTCGGGAAAGGGACCAGCTTCGGGCTTGGACAATATCAGATTGTTCAAGGAGAAGGTGCGTCACTACATAGCCAATCAGGGGCGGGGACTTGACCCCGCCCCTCGCGGTATCGCCCGGTCAGATCTTCACCGTCAGGAACAGCGGAGCCCCGCGCCGTTCGATCAAGAGCAACGCAGACTGGTTCTTCTTCAGCGACGCGCCGATCGTCTCGTAGTCCTTCACCGAATGAACCGGCTGACGATTCATCTCCCGGATCACATCGCCTCGCTGCAGGCCGGCTCGTTCGGCATGGCTGTCTGACTCGACATTTGTAACCACCACGCCCTGAGCCCGTCCCGTCAGGCCAAGTTCTTTCGCTGTCTGCCGATCCAGCGCCTGCACCTCCACCCCGGCGAGCGCATGGTCAGCCTGGCCATGCTCCGCGCGGGCCACGGTAGTCGATCCCGGTTGCTCGCCGAGCGTGAGAGAGAGAGCCATCTCCTTGCCGTTCCGTACGATGTGGAGAGGCACCCGCACGCCGACGGTGGCACGCGTCACTTTCCGCTGCAGGTCCACCGGATCCTCCACCGGCATCCCGTTAAACCCGGTGATGACGTCGCCCTGCTTCACGCCCGCCTGCTCCGCCGGGCCGTTGTCCGCCACGTGGCTGACCAGAGCTCCCGCCGTCTTTGGCAGGTCGAAGGCCTGCGCCAGCTCCTGGGTCACGTCCTGAATACCGCCGCCGAGATCCCCGCGGACCACCTTGCCGGACTTCATCAGGCTCTCGACCACGGGCTTGGCCATGCTGGA
>JACRLS010000028.1:4044-12442 GCA_016235225.1 Nitrospirota bacterium
TCGGTCTGGATGAAGTCTTCATATTGCGTAATGCCCATCCGTCCGCGCCCCAAGGCACTGACGATGCCGAGCGTGACCGTCGAGTTCAGACCGAATGGGTTGCCCACCGCCAGAACATATTCGCCGACCTGCAGCGTCGCCGCATCACCCCACGCCGCAGCAGGAAGACCCTTCCCGTCGATCTTGACGACCGCCAGATCCGTCTTGGGGTCCGTGCCGACAATCTTGCCGGTAAACTCGCGCTTATCCGGCAAGGTCACGGTGACCCCGGTCGAGCCGTCCACGACATGGTTGTTGGTCACGATGTAGCCGTCCGCCGACAGAATTACGCCCGACCCCATGCCGCCGCCGCGATGCTCGCGCGGCTCGCGAGGCGCCCGTGGGCCGTTCGGCCCGAAGGGGAAGCCGAAAAACTCTTCCATCTGATCCCGCATATCGCGTCGCCCTTTCGTTCTGGTCTCCTGCGCGGGGGTGATGTTGACGACGGCCGGGGTGATTGCTTTCGCCGCATCGACAAAGTTCGGCATGGTCGTCGCCGCCGGGGTCGTCGACGGCGCGACCACCGCCGCCGTGGTCGCTTCGGATGCTGGCGGGGTCAAGAGCTGTTCTCCCGTCCACAGTCCCACCAGGCCCAGCACCAGCAGGCCGGCAATGAGGCTGATCTTGTGATCCCAGAGTCTGGTCATCGTGCCCTCCTTCAGGCTGTTGAATGATGGCGTGATGCGTGAGCCGGCCTCGAACAGGTCCCGGGACGCATGAAGGCACGGTACCAAGCGCGGGTGAGAACAGAATTAGGAGGGAATTATAAAGGTCTAACTTGCCGGAGGGGCGAGGGGGAGGACGATGGTGAACCGGGCATATTCGCCGGGAATGCTCTCGACTTCGATGCGACCCTGATGGGCCTCCACGATCCATTTGCACAGGGCCAGACCGAGGCCGGTTCCTTTCTTGGAGTGGGTACGGGCATTGTCCGCGCGGAAGAACCGGTCGAAGATGCGTGTCTGGGAATCCAGTGGAATGCCGATGCCACGGTCGGAGACCGTCAATCTGGCCATCGGAGCCTGCCGGGTCAGGGAGAGCTCGATCGTGCCGCCGGGCCAGGAATACTTGATGGCGTTGTCGACCAGGTTCAGCAGCAACTCGCGGAGGCGCCACTCATCGCCGAGCACCTCCACCGGGTCGACGGGGCCGAGCGCCACGTGAATCTGTTGATCCTGTCCCAGCACGGAGGCCTGGCGCTGGATGTCGGTGACCAGGGCGTCGAGTTTCACGACCTGCCGCTCGAGTTTGACCTGCCCCAGATCCGCGCGGGGCAGAAACAGAAGCTCGTCGACGATGCGGCTGAGACGGTCGATTTCTTCGAGATTGCTCTCCAGGACGGCCTTGTACTCGTCCCCGGATCGGGATCGGCGAAGCGCCAACTCCGACTCGCCCTTCATCACCGTGAGCGGGGTCCGCAATTCGTGCGAGGCGTCGGCGCTGAACTGGCGGATCTGGCGGAACGAGGCCTCAAGGCGCGCGATCATGTCGTTGAACGTCGTCGCCAGCCGGCCGATCTCGTCGGAGGAGGTCGGCACCGAGAGGCGCTGGGAGAGGTCGCTTGCGGTGATGCGGTGCGCGGCGGATGTGATCTGGTCCACGGGGCGCAAGGCGCGTCCGGCCAGGAACCATCCGCCGATCAGCGAGAGTCCGAGGGCCACCGGCCCCGTCAGCAAGAGGACGACCAGAAGCCGATGCAACGCCTCGTCCACCGACTGCAGCGACGTTCCGACCTGGACGATGTTGACCAGGGTGCCGTCCTGCACGATCGGGACGGAGATCAGCCGGATCGGAGATTCGCCGGGAAACTTGGCCGACTCCAATGTCGTGTTCCCTTTGAAGGCGGATTCCAGCGAGGTACGGCTGAGGGGAATGTCGCGCGTCCTGAGGTTCGGCGACTGGATGGTGATCCGGCCGGTCGGGCTGAAGATCTGGAAGAACTTGTCGACGACCGCCAGTTCAGGAAACTGATCGGAGAGATCTTCGAATTGAATGAACGGCCCGAATCCCTTTTGCTGGAGCGATCGGATGGCGACCACGGCCGAGTTTTCCAACTGGCGGTCCACCTGCTCGCGCAAGTCCTTGGCCATGACCGCATAGACGACGAGGGCGAAGCTCATGAGGACGGCAGCGAGGGCCGAGCCATACCAGAGCGTGAGTGTGATCCGAAGCGGCATCCCCGAGGCAGGTCGAGGTTGAGGTTCAGGTTGAGGGTGAGGCCGAACGTGATCCAATGAATCCGACATGAGCCCGAACCGTAACCTCGACCTTAACCTTCTGATTTCAGGATATACCCGCTGCCGCGAACGGTATGGATCAGCTTTCGATCACGGCCGCGGTCAATCTTGTTGCGCAGGTAGTTCACATAGACGTCGATGACGTTCGTAAAGGTATCGAAGTCCAGATTCCACACGTGTTCCGAGATCATCGGCCGGGTCAGGACGCGACCGGGATTCCGCATGAAATACTCGAGCAGGGCATATTCCTTGGCGGTCAGGTCGATCCGCTGGCCGCCCCGCGTCACGTCGCGGGTGGCCGGATTCAGGACCAGGTCGTCGATCTGCAGAATGCCCGCCGCCTCGCCGGGCCCACGACGGAGCAGGACGCGAACGCGAGCCAGCAGCTCCTCGATGGCAAAGGGTTTGGTGAGGTAATCGTCGGCGCCGGCATCGAGTCCCTCGATCTTCTGGGTGAGCTGCGATTGGGCCGTGAGGATCAGCACGGGGGTCAGGATCTTGCCGGCCCGGAGACGCTTCAACACCTCGATGCCCGGGAGCGCCGGGAGCATCAGATCCAGCACGATGATGTCGTACGTACCCGTCAACGCCAACTCCAGCCCCCGCACACCGTCGGCACAGGCATCCACAGCGTAGTTCTCTTCCTCAAGCGCGCGCTTGATGAAGGATGCCACCTTCGCTTCATCTTCAACGACGAGAATGCGCATGTAGTCAAAAACAGGTTAAGGTACAGGTTCAGGTTCAGCCCATACGAGGAATTCGTCTCGGTCTCCCCGCGCCTTCATTTCGCCCTCAACCTTAACCTCAGCCTCAACCTACTTCGGAGTGAACCACGTGATCCGCACCGGCTCGTAACTCAGCGCCGGGCCGTCGTCGGTACGACGGGCGAGCGTATGCTTGAGCCAGCCCGTATCGTCGCGAATCGGATAATCCGCCCGGTAATGCGCGCCACGACTTTCTTCCCGAGCCAGTGCGGCGGCTACGATCGTCTCTGCCAGATCGGCCAGCGCCGTCATTTCGAGCGCCTGTATCAACTCTGAATTATACACGCTTCCCTTGTCGGCCACCGTGACGCCGGGTGCGCGGAGCTTAAGGCTCCGCACCGTGGCCAGGGCCTCCTGCATCGACTGCTGGGTCCGGAAGATGCCGAGGTTGAGGCTCATGGTTGTGCCCAGCTCCTCGCGCAATTGCCAGGGACGGGGGCGGTCCTGATTGGCGAGAAGCTGCGTGATCCGCGCCCGTTCCCCCTTCATGGTGACATCAGAAACGGCCCGTGGGACGACGCTGCGCGTATACTCCGCGGCCCGCTGTCCAGTCCGGCGGCCGAAGACGACAGCTTCGAGCAGCGAGTTCCCGCCAAGCCGGTTGGCCCCGTGGACGCTGACGCAGGCACACTCGCCGGCAGCGAACAACCCCGGAATTCCAGTTTCCCGCCAGATCGACGTCCGGATGCCGCCCATCTGATAGTGCGCGCCCGGCCGCACCGGAATCGGCGATTCGACCGGATCAATCCCCGCAAACTCGATGGCCAACTGCCGAATCTGCGGCAAGCGCTCAAGGATGCGTTGGCGTCCCAAGTGGCGCAGGTCCAGGAGTACGCACCCATCGACCCCGCGGCCTTCGAGAATCTCCTGCCCGATGGCGAGCGAGACGGTGGAGCGCGTGGCCAGTTCCATCTGCTCCGGGGCATAGCGCTTCATGAAGCGATCGCCGTAGGTGTTCAACAAGTAGCCGCCCTCGCCGCGCGCGCCTTCCGTGATCAGGATCCCGGTATCTTTCAACGTGGTGGGATGAAACTGCACGAACTCCATGTCTTCCAGCGGCGCGCCGGCCCGATAGGCGAGGGCCATACCGTCGCCCGTGTTGATGACAGCGTTCGTGCTCGTGAGGAACGCGCGTCCGCTCCCTCCGGTGGCCAGCACGACGGCTTTTGCTCCGATGGCATGCAACCCCCCGTGCAAGAGATCCCAGGCGACGACACCCCGGCAGGCGCCGTCCTCCACGATGAGCGCGGTGACATACCATTCCTCGTAGACCAAGAAGCGCCGCTTCATTAATTGTTCATACAGCGCGTGGAGGATGGCATGGCCGGTCCGGTCGGCGGCATAGCAGGTGCGGGGGAAGCCCGCGCCTCCGAAGGGACGCTGGGCAATCCGGCCCTGCGCGTCCCGGCTGAAGATCACCCCCATCCGTTCGAGGTCGTGGATATCCGATGGGGCTTCACGGCACATGCGTTCAATGGCGTCCTGATCGCCGAGATACAGGCCGCCCTTGGTGGTGTCAAAGGCATGGGCCTCCCAGGAATCGTTCTCGCCGAGAGCGGCATTGATCCCCCCCTGGGCGGCAACGGAATGGCTCCGGACGGGATGGACCTTGGAGATGAGAGCCACATCGAGATGAGACGGACAGGCAAGGGCGGCCCGCATGCCCGCCAACCCAGCGCCGACAATCAGCAGATCGTGAAGTTTCATGGAACTGGAACGTCCTTCTACCAATAGGTCAGCCCGACATCATGGCAAAGTCCCGACAGTGAGGCAAGCCATCCATGACCCTGGCCCTTCCTTTGCTACCCCCCCTGGTTTGTTGTGGGGGAAGAGGAAAATTGATCGACTCAGTGGCGCGAAAGTCCTCAAAGCGTGGGGTGGATTGTAGCCAATTGGGGCAACGCGATTCTTGACTGTCCGAGTACTAAAGGTCTAGCCTGGGGCCGGCGTGGACCAAGTCCCGAAGGAGAGGACCATGAGTGACGTAGTCGGGTCGATTCTTGTCGTCGATGACGATGTGGCCATGCGCGAGCTGCTGCGCGATGTGCTGACCGATCGGGGACATCGAGTGGCACTGGCGGCAGATGGGAAAGACGCATTGAAGCAGTTGGGCGAGGAGGACTATGCCGTGGTCCTCACGGACCTCCGGATGGCCGGCATGCCCGGCAACGAACTGCTCTCGGAGATCAAGCGCGACTATCCCGACACGAATGTGATTGTGATGACGGCCTTCGGCTCCGTGGAAAGCGCCATCGAAGCGATGAAGCTGGGGGCCTACGACTACCTGACCAAGCCGGTCAAGACGGACGAAGTGACCCTCACGATCGAGAAGGCGCTGCGCGAAGCGGCGCTTCGCCGGGAAGTGAACCACCTTCGCCGGGCCGTTCACAAGGAGTACAGCTTTCATCAGATCCTCGGGAAGAGCAAGCCGATGCAGGAGGTCTTCGAGCTGATCCGACGCGTGGCCGACAGTACGACCAACGTCTTGATCACCGGCGAAAGCGGCACCGGAAAGGAGCTTGCGGCCAAGGCGATTCATTACAACAGCCAGCGTCGCGAAGGACCGTTTGTGGCGGTGAATTGTGCCGCGATTCCGGAGCTGCTCTTGGAGAGCGAGCTCTTCGGGCACGTGCGGGGCGCGTTCACCGACGCGAAAGCGGACAAGCGTGGGCTGTTTGAAGAGGCGAACGGAGGCACGTTGTTGCTCGATGAGATCAGCGAATTGCCCTTACTGCTCCAAGCCAAACTGCTCCGGGCCATCCAGGAGCGCGAGATCCGGCGCGCCGGAACCACGCGGTCCGTGGCGGTGGATGTCCGCATCATCGCGGCCACGAACCTGGCCCTGGTTGAAGAAGTGAAGGCCAAGAAGTTCCGGGAAGATCTCTTTTATCGGCTGAACGTGATTGAGATCCGCATGCCGCCGCTGCGTGAACGCCGGGAGGATATTCCTCTGCTGGTCGACGCGTTCTTGAAGAAATGCGCGGAGGCCAGTCGAAAGCCGGTCCGGGGCATCAGTGAGTCGGCCATGGCCCTCATGATCGATTATTCCTGGCCCGGCAACGTGCGGGAGCTGGAAAATGTGGTGGAGCGTGCGCTGACCCTGGCGCGGAGCGAGAAGATCGTGCCCGAAGACCTGCCGCCGCTGGTCCGGGGCTCACGGGGCGATCGTCGCATTCTGGACGAAGCCGCCGAGCGAACGCTCCCCCTCCATGCCGTTGAACAGGAATACATTCAGAAGATTCTCGAAAAGACCGGCGGCAACAAATACCAGGCGGCCCAGGTCTTGGGCATCGACCGGAAAACCCTCTATCGGAAGCTGGCCGAGATCGAAGGCAAGCCCCATTCCGAGGAATGACCACCTCATTCTGATCGTCAGAGGCCGGGATCGATCACATGAAGGGTGTCGACAGTCTTGCGATGCGTGTCGCGCCTTGGGCTATCCCGGTCCTCACGGTTGGCGTCTTTGCCCTCGATATTTTTTCCCCGTTGGGCATCGATGTCTGGATGTTCTATGCCGTTCCCCTGCTCCTGACAGTTTTTTTCCCTCATCCCAGAGCGCCCTTCTATGCGACCGCCATCATGTCGCTGTTGGTGGTGGCGGGGCTGTTCCTGTCTCCAGCGGGTCTTGAGCCACCGATCGCGTTCTTCAACCGCAGTCTTGGGCTCCTCCTCATCTGGGGACTGGTTTGGACGGTGACCAGCCGCAAGGACATTCGCGCGAGTCTCATCGCATCTCTCTCCGACCGTCGGCAGGCCGAGGCGGCCAGAGAGGCCGCGGTGGAAGCCCGCGCCCTCTCAGACGTGGCCCTGTTGGGTGCGGTGACCGGCCGCCGCGAGGCCGAAGAGCAACTGCTGAGCACGAAGCTCAATCTGGACAGTGTGATCCAGTCGGCCATGGATGCCATCATCACCGTGGATGACTCCCAACGCGTGGTGCTGTTCAATCATGCGGCCGAAAAGACGTTCGGGTGTGCGGCGCAGGTGGCGATCGGCCAGCCGATGGATCGGTTCATTCCGGCTCGCTTTCGAGAGGCGCACCGGCGCTATGTGGCGGGATTCGGCCACTCAGGTACGACGACCAGAAAGATGGGGGCGATGGGCCAGGTGAGGGGGCTCCGTGCCGGCGGCGAGGAGTTCGCGGTCGAAGCGGCGATCTCCCAGGTGCGCGCTGAAGGCAAGACATACTTGACGGTGATCCTGCGGGATCTCACCGCCCGACAGAAAGCCGAAGCGGATTTGAGGGACACCGAGGAGCGGTTCAGGCTTGTTGCACTGGCCACCAATGATGTGCTCTGGGATTGGGATCTCAAGACCGACCGACATTGGTGGAGCGAGTCCGCCCAAACCCAATTCGGCTATGATCCGGATCGGGAACGGAGCATCGAGGCGTGGAAGAACCGGCTCCATCCGGAGGACCGAGACAAAGTTCTCGCCAGTGTACAGCAGGCCATTCAGAGCGGGCAGCCGTTCTGGTTCGGCGAATACCGGTTTCTGGCGGCCAACGGATCCGAAGCCGTGATCTTCGACCGGGGGCATATCGTCCGGGATCCTGACGGCATCCCCGTGCGCATGATCGGCGCGATGATCGATATCACGGAACGAAGACGGGCGGAGACATTGCTGCGACAGAGCGAGAAGAGATATCGCCGCCTCGTCGAGGTGTCACCGGACGCGATTTTTCTGATGCGGGGAGACCGCATCGTCTTTGCGAACGAACAAGGGGTGAAACTCCTGGGCGCCCGGGCCGAGGCCCAGATCATTGGACGATCGTGGCTAGATTTTCTCGCGACGGAGTTTCGCGACGCGGTTCGGGATCGCCTGCATCGGCTCGTGGGGGGCGAGGAGACGGCGCCCTTGAAGCAGGAGCGTGTCCTCAGGCTGGATGGAACGGAAGTGGATGTCGAAGTCAGCTCGGCGCGCATTGTGGAGGAGGGAGGAGTGACCGTGCAAACCGTGGTGCGCGACATCACCGAGCGCCAACGCATGCTCGACCAACTCCGCCGGACGGAGCGACTGGCCGAGTTGGGCACGCTGGCTTCCGGCATGGCCCACGAAATCGGCACGCCGATGAACGTCATCATGGGGCGCGCGGAACACTTGATGCAGCGGACGACCGACGAGAAAGCCAAGAAGGGCCTTCAGATCATCGTGACCCAGGTCGAGCGGATCACTAAGATTATGAACCAACTGCTGACCCTGGCCCGGCGTCGGCCCAGTGAGCAACGACCCGCCGATCTCCGGCGCACCATTGATGACTGCGTAGAAGTGTTGCAAGAGCGCTTCAAGAAACATCGCGTTCACGTGATCAAGCACTATGAGGCCAATCTGCCAGCGGCCCTGGTCGATCCGGACCAGATA
>JACRLS010000029.1 GCA_016235225.1 Nitrospirota bacterium
TGATCACGACCACACAGAAGATCAACAAGACCACGTTCGGAAATCTGGCTTTGAAGGGGTATGACCCCGTCGCCTACTTCACGGAGGGGCGTGCGGTCGAAGGCCACAAAGGATTTACCCATGAGTACGCGGATGCCACCTGGCGGTTCGCCAGTGCAGCCAACCGCGATGCGTTCATCCAAGACCCCGAGAGCTATGCGCCCCAATACGGCGGATACTGCGCCTGGGGGATCAGCCAGGCGAAATTCTTCGACGGGGATCCCCAAGTGTGGAAGGTCGTCGATGGCAAGCTCTATGTGAATTACAACAAGGAAATCGAAGCCGCTTGGGCCACGGATATCCCTGGGTTCATCGAGTAGGCAGACACGAACTGGCCCACGCTCGAGAAGTAAGCGCTCAGACCGTTGGGAGATGCTGAACACACACTCTGCAATTCAACTCTGCATGCTTCTGCGTAGGAGGACCCATGAAAACCGCCATCATGATCATGTCTGATCCAAAGAGTGGCTCTGAAGAGGCTCTCTGAGGAGTCTTTAACGCGCTCGCCCTCGCGTCTGAATGTAAACAGAAGGGCGATGAAGTGGCCGTGGTCTTCAATGGGGCCGGCACGCGCTGGCCCGCTGAGCTTGCGAAGCTCTCGCATCCGGCCAATGGCCTCTACAATTCGGTTCGCGATGTCGTTCAAGGTGCCTCGTGCGGCTGTGCGGAGGTCTTTGGGGCCACGGAGAGCGTACAATCCTGCGGCGTGTCGATTGTCAAGGACCATGCGCTGGCCGGGACAGCGGGTCTCTTGAGTCTGCGTCGATACATTGCAGACGGCTGGAATACGGTGGTGTTTTGAGGCGAATCTCATGAGACGGTCAGGGTCAGCCTCGCGACCGTTGGTGAGGCGAAGGTGTCCAGGGGGAAACGATGGCGACGAAATATCTTGATCTGACGTTTACGGATTCGGTCTGCCGCGCACAGAAACAGTATTACGGAAGCGCAGGCACAATCACAGACGCCCCTGAACGAGACCCGCTGGGCCAGGCAGAGGCTGAATTCATTGCGGCTCGGGACAGCTTCTACGTGGGTTCAATCAGCGAAAACGGGTGGCCGTACATTCAGCATCGCGGCGGGCCTCCGGGATTCTTGCGGGTTATGAATGAGACGACTCTGGTGTTCGCCGACTACAAGGGGAATCGGCAACTGCTGAGTACCGGCAACGTCTCAGCGAACAACCGTCTGGCGTTGTTTCTGATGGACTACAGGAATCGCGAGCGGCTGAAACTTCTTGGCCATGCCCGTGTCGAAGACGCCCGTGTCCATCCAGAACTCGTCGCGCAGATCACCGATCCGAAGATGCGGTCGAGTGTGGAGCGGCTGGTCTTCATCGACATCGTCTCGTTCGACTGGAACTGCCCCAAGTACATCACACCACGGTACTCGGCAGAAGAGGTCGAAGAGCTTGCGGGTCCGTTGAAGAGGCGTATTGCCGAACTTGAAGCCAAACTTCATGCTGTCAAAACATGAGTGGCTCTGGTAAAGAGGAGCTTCTCGCTATTGGGACAGACATGCCAGGTACAAGTTCGTGGCAGCGTGCGCGCAAGAAAGCATAACCACGAAGGAGGGCAAGATGGTGAACAGGGTTTCACGCAGGACATTCTTGCGGATATCGGCCGTGACCGGCGGGGCCTTGGTCTTCGGTGATCTGATCGACCAGGTGCTGGGGCTGACGGGCAGCTCTCGAGCCGCGATGGCCGGCGAGCCGATCAAGATCGGGATCCTCGACCCGCTTTCGAGCCCCTACAAGACGTCGTCGATCCATGATGTGCATGGCGCGACCGTGGCGATGGACTGGTACAACGAGCGCGGCGGCGTCCTGGGGCGGCCGGTGTCGATCATCGAGGCGGATGATGCCTCCAATGTCCAGACGGCTCTCAAAGCCGCCACGAAACTCATCAAGGACGATCGGGTCAATTTCCTGATGGGGACCTTCAACGGAGACGTCTCCCTGGCGGTGGCTGAGCTCGCGAAGAAAGAGAACAAGCTGTTCATGGTGACCGGTTCGCATGTGCTGGAGCTCACCGGATCCGCCTGTCACTCCCATACCTTCGTGTTCCTGCCGAACGCGCAGATGATGGCACAGGCCGTTACCCCGCATCTCATCAAAGCCTATGGCAACCGTTGGTACATGGTGACCGCGGATACCATGGACGGGAAGGCGGCCGCGCAGGCCATGACGGCGGCGCTCAAGAGTCAGGGCGGGGAGGTAATCGGCGCGACGACGACGACCTTCGGAGCCACAGACTTCACGGCCGCGCTGACGGAGGCCAAGAACGCCAAGCCCGGTGCGATCATCCTCAACCTCTATGGTTGGGATCTCGTGAATGCCTTGAAAGCCTATGCCAAGCTGGAACTGGCGAAAGAGAAGATCGGGGTGGGGGGCATGATCGGCGGTGAGCAGATCGGCCGCCCGCTCGGCTACGCCAACAACGCCGGGATTTGGGGCCTGATCTGGGATCCCAAGATCAATACTGAGGGGTCCAAGCGGTTTATCCAGGGCGTCATCGACAAGTACAACCACACGCCGACTTCACGCTGTTACCTCGGCTACGCCGCCATGAGCCAGATTCTCGAGGCGGTGAGTCGTGCGGGGACGACGGACACGGCCGCGGTGATCAACGCGCTGGAAGGCCATCAATTCGATGGGCTCAAGGAAGGGCGATCCTATTTCCGCGCTGCCGATCACCAGCATGTCCAGGATGTGCTGGTCGGAGAGGCCTACGGCAAGGAACTGGGGCTGGGCCACTACAAAATTCTGGCGACCGTGCCCGGAGACTCCGTCGCGGCACTTCAATCCGACACCCCTTGTCGGCTCTAGCCTTCCCTTCACACCGGTGCTGAAAAGCCACGGGCAGGAGCGCAGCGGGTTGCTGCCGTCCTGCCCGTCTGGTCGGCTCCCTGTCTCGGCTCGCCGGGTCGGCTACTTCGCAGACACCACGATTTCGACCCGTCGATTCTTGCTTCGGCCATCGTTGGTCTTGTTATCCGCAACCGGGTGACTGTCCCCATGACCCGCGGCAGTCAGATTCGATTTGGTCACACCGTTTTCTTCGAGGAGTGTGGCGGCGTGCTGTGCGCGGGCATCGGAGAGTTCCTTGTTGGTGGGGAACTTCTTGGCCAGCGCGCCTCGAATCGGCGCACTGTCGGTATACCCCGCGACATGGACGGCCTGCTTCGGGAACTCTTTCAGAATCCCGCCGACCCGCTTGATGAGATCGACGCCTCCTGGCTTCAGTTCATCTTTTCCCGAATCGAAGAGCACGGCTGAGGCGAGGTTGATGGTCAGTTTGTCGCCTGCCTGGTTGACGTTGACGTGCCCGGCCGTGATCTCCGGCTGCAAGGCCTTGACCAGATCCTTCTCGGCTCGACGCTGATCGAGTTGATTCCTGAGGCGGAGGATCTCCTGGTCGCGGTCGCTGAGGGTGCCCGTCAGGCTGGCGACCTGCTGATGTGTCCGAGCCAGCTCATCGCCGGTCCCCTGCCCCTTCTCCAGGAGGCCGTTGAGTCGGGCGACTTCTTGATCCCGCTCTGACAGCTTCGCGGTGCGGTCCTCCAGACGCTTGGTCTGTTCGGCGAGGCGGCGCTTGGTGTCCTCAAGGTCGTTGGCCGAGGCCGTCATGAGCGTGGTCAGACGGTCCCGGTCACTGGTGGCTTGACGGAGACGCGCGAGTTCCGCATCGCGGTCGGCCAGTTGTTGGTCAAGATCGCTCAACTTCCGATTCGCCGCAGTCAGCTCGCCGGCGCCTAGCCGCAGGCTCGCCAACTCGCGTTCACGTTCGCCGAGCCGACCCTCCAGGTCGCTGATGCGTTGCTTGGCTGAATCTAAGTCGCCTGCGCTCTGTCGAAGCTGGGCCATGTCACGATCGCGGTCCGCGATGGTGCGCTCAAGGTCGGCAATCCGCCGGTTCGCCCCGTCGAGCTCGCTGGAGACATTGTGAAGTTTGGACAGTTCTTGATCTCGAGAGGCGAGCTGCGTTTGGAAGTCGCCGAGTTGTCGGTTGGCCGAGACCAGCTCGCCGGCTTTGGGGCGGAGACTGGAGAGTTCCGTATCTCGCGCCTCCAGTTGTTGCTCGAGGCCGGCAATGCGGGCGAGCCGTTCATCAGGCTTGGGCTCGAGCTTTGCGCGCATTTCGTTGAGATTCCTCGACACCGAATCGTTGGGGGCTGACGCCTGCTGAAGCGACGAGCATCCAGCGAGGCATGCGATACCAATGACCGCCGGGAGAAACCTGCTCAAGGGCATCATGTGAAACCTCCTTTGGATCGGCCTAAAGGGTTGGGGGGCCAACAATGTACGCCCGCAATCTTCAGCGGTCAATCTCAGTAGAGATACGAGGTCATCCGCTGATTGGAGCCGCTGCCTGAGAGGGGCCCGGCTGCTGGGCGATGGGCGCCCAAAAGGCCGCTGTGTGTCCAGCCTCTCTCATGAGGCGGCAGAGTCGATGCCCCACGAAAGTGGGGCTACTTCGTTATGGCGTCCTTCAACTTCTTGCCGGCATCCTGGGCCTCTCCGGCGTTACTCATCGCGTCTTTCGCTTGCATCTTCTTGGCCGAGTCCTTCGTTTCGCCGGCCTCTTTCTTGAGTTCCTTGGCATGTCCTTTCACCGCTTCGCCTTTTTTCATCATTCCTTCCATGTCGGCGGCGAGGACTGGACTCCCGATCACGATGACTATGGCGATCAGGCTGAACACCAGCATGCTCTGTATCGTCTTCATGGTTCGTTCTCCTCTCTGTGTATTTGTATGTCGGCCCGAACAGGCCGGAACAGCTGCCCCGGCGTCACGGTCGTCATGGCGTCGAGCTTCTTCTCCACTTTGCCTAGGGCAGCACCCGGTCACCTCGGAGGCTTTCCGGGTCGCCTGCTCCGCCTTGCCTTTAGATGAACAGGCGCCTCCCCCCTCAAACGCGGTTGACCGGCAGTATCACCGACGGACTGCCGGGCGTGATGACTTAGTCTGAGACTACAATTTCCACGCGGCGGTTCTTCCCGCGTCCCGCCCCAGTCTTGTTGTCCCCGACGGGGTCATTCTCGCCATGGCCCATGGCCGTCATGTTCGCCGCGGAAACCCCGCTGGCCGCCAGAATCTTCGAAGAGTTCGCGGCCCGCGCGTCCGACAATTCCTTGTTCGTCGGGAACTTCTTTTTTAATGCGCTACGAATGGGCACATTGTCCGTGTATCCGGCCACATGCACCTTCTTTTCTGGGAAATCGTGCAAGACGTTCCCGACCCGCTTGAGCACGTCCACGCCGGCTGGTTTCAGCTCGTCTTTGCCTGAGTCGAACAGGAGGTTCGAGGCGAGATTGACCTTCAGTTTATTCCCGGCCTGGCTGACCGACACGTTGCCGGCTTTGATCTCCGGTTGGAGCGCCTTGACCAGGTCCTTCTCGGCCTTGACCATCTCTGCCTTGGGCTGGGCGGCCAAGAGCCCCTTCAACCGCGCGATCTCCTGATCGCGGTCATTGACCGTCCCGTTGAGCCCGATCACTTGCTGCTTCACACGATCCAGTTCCGGATGCTCCACATCATGTTCCTTCTCGATGGCCTTGAGCCGGGCCATTTCGGCTTCCCGGTCGGCGAGCTGCTTTTTCAGAGAGTCCACATCGCCGGCCATGTTGCCTTCTTTTTCATGCGCCGCCACGATCGGCCGGAGCCGTCCGAGCTCCCCATCGCGATCGGACAACTGGCGCTCCAGATCGCCGATCCGCTTATTGGCCCCCTCCATGTCGCCCAGCCCTTGCCGCAGCCGGGCCAACTCGCGATCCCGATCGGCAATCTGGGCCTCAAGCTCCCCGATACGCCGATTCGCGGCACTGGCGTCTGCGGCACCCTGGCGCACGCGCGCTAATTCACGGTCGCGATCGCTGAGCTGGTTCGCCAGGTCATCGGACCGCCTGTTGGCCGCAACGAGATTGCCGCCGGCATCGCGCAGCTTCGCCAACTCGGCATCACGGTCGGCTAGTTGACGTTCGAGGTCCGAAATCCGCGAGTCTCGATTGTCCCCCACAACCACCGGGGCTTTGGGCCGCGCCTTCATTTCGTTCAGGTTTCGGGTAACCGAATCGTTCGGCGCCGGGGCCTGCTCCAAATGCGAGCAGCCGACCAATGCGAGCATGCCGACACCGCAGAGGATGACTCTCTTTCGCCTCATAGGTCCTCCTTCTTTCCTGTTTCCTCACTGATCTCGAATGGATCTGCTGTCACAACCGTCTCGTGTCGATCAATGCCGCTTCAGGGCATCACGAATTTCCATCAGCAACTTCTCTTCGTTGGTCGGACCAGGAGGCGGCGCCGCCGGCGCCTCTTTCTTGAAGCGGTTCACCTGCTTCACGACCATGAAGATCACAAACGCAATGATGATGAAATCAAACACCGACTGGAAAAAGACCCCGTAATTCAGGGTCGGGGCGCCTTTGGTCTTGGCCTCGGCCAGAGACGCGATCGGTTGGCCCGAGAGGTTGATAAATAGACTGCTGAAATCCACCTTGCCTAACAGCAATCCCAGCGGTGGCATCAGCACGTCGCTGACCACTGAACTGACGATCTTCCCAAATGCTCCACCGATGATGACCCCGATCGCCATGTCGAGCACGTTGCCCTTCATGGCGAACTCTTTGAACTCTTTCAGCATGGATTCCCTCCCGTTTGAGCCCCGTTTACCGCGACCGTCCTCTCCTACCCCTTCCGACTCGTATCGAAGCTATAGCCGAAGGTCATCAAGTACAGGTTATCTGTGTCCCCAGTCCCCGGCGGCGGGTTGTTGTTGTATCGGGTCGTGACTTGGAGCCCGCTCACAAGTCCCTCGAACAACTTGAAGCGCACGCCGTTGTCCATGGTGAGATAGAAATCCTTGACGTTCTGCACCGAGGGGTAGGCCTCCTGGAAGTGGTAGAGCGTGATGCGATCGTCCAGGAGCGGCCAGTTGAATTTGATGATGTCGCCGACGCCGAAGGCGGTCTTAATGTGCAGCTCGGCGTTCGACAACTCAAGGACCTCGCCCCGGATCAGACTTCCGTCTTTCAGCGTGACGAGATCCGTCCCCTCCGCAAAGCAGAGGCTGGAGAGACTACTGATCATGAAAGCAACTAACAGGCCGAGACGCAGACGATGCATGACTCCTCCTGAATAAAGAGGGGCCCTTCCCTGCACATGGAAGACTCAGTAAACAGGAGGAGAGCTTCTATCACACCCCGCAGGGGGGGTCTAGGGGATTCCCCTACAGCAAGAATCTGACCGAGCAGGGGGGGGGCGAATCAGGCAAGGCTTGAGATCTTAGATAAATCAAAGACTTTCGATATGAGGTGCGAGAAGCTGGAAGCCCAAACCGGAGCGGGCACAGGTTGAACTGTGGCGAATTGGTGTGACACGAACGCCGTGGTGCCTCACAAGGGCTCTGGCAGGGCGGTGACCTTGGGGCAAAACGCGGTGCTGGGTCTGCGCATCGAAGCTAGGGGGTGCTGAGGAGGCGGACTTCTTGTCGGGGGCAAGGAAGTTCGATGTGGCCGGCGCGGAACCGTTCCACAATTGCCTGGTTCAGCTCCCCCTGCACCGTGCCATAGTCGGCTACCTTCACCCAGGGTTCTACGGCTACCACGACGGCGTGATCCCCCAGGGTGGAGATGCCGACCGACGGCGAAGGGGTCTTCAGGACACGGGGGTTCTCGGCCAAGACCTCTTGCGCGGCGGTCAGGGCCTTGGTGATGTCCGCTTGATAAGAGAGTCCCACGGTGAGGTGAAGCTGACGGATGGTCCCGGAGTTGTGCAGGATTTCGCCGACGACCTTGCGATTGGGAATCACGATCCGGGAGTGATCGGGGTGGATGAGCGTCGTCGAGAAGATATCGATCACGCTGACGTCGCCATGCACGCCGAGCAGAGAGATGTGCTCGCCGACCCGATAGGGCTTCGTGAAAATGATCGAAAGCCCAGCCATGACGTTGCTCAGCACCCCTTGCAATGCCAGGCCGATCCCGACCCCTGCGACCCCGATGCCGGCCAGGAGCGGCGCGGTCTGGACGCCCAGCTTGTCCAGCATCGCCATGAGCGCAAACAAGAGGATGACGATCCGCGTGACGCGGACCAGCAGCAGCCGGACCGGGGGCTCCATGTCGAGCTTGTCCAGGCGCGACTGGAGCGCATTGCCGACCCACCGCGCGACGAAGACGCCGATGGCCAAAATCACCAGCGCGGCCAGGATATTGGGGCCGTATCGTGTCGCCCACTCGATCAGCACATCTGCGTTCGGCATCGGCGTCGTGGCTCCGGACTAGCGACCGAACAGGTTCTTCAGCGCGCCGCCCCCCTGCTCCAGCAGCTTCTCGGTGGCGGGAGATTGTTTTAGAAACTCGCCGACTTTTTCTTTGAGTTGCTCGCCGACCTTGCCGGCAACAGCCTTGAGGTCGACGCCATACGAGGGGGCGTCCGTGGTGCCGGTGATGGTCAGCGGCACGCTGATGCGGCCCTTCGAAGCCATTAATCGGCCTGCCGCCGAGGCCCCGGCCACCTTCTGGCTGAGGGCTTCGGAGAGCGCGAGCATGGCCTTCACATTCAGGGATTGATCGAAGCCGATCGTGCCGGCCGCCGTCGCCTGGAAGTCGTGGCTGTCGGCCAGGAACCGCTGCAACTGCACGACTCCCTGTTGAATAGCCACATCCCCTTCGATAGTCGAGAAGGCCGTGGCCTTCACGTCTCCGGCTGAGAGCCCGACGACCTTGAAGGCGGTGAGAACTTCTTGGGTGAGATTCACGCCGTCCAGCTTTCCGTCTTTCACAACGAGGTGGCCGGTCCCTGTCAGGGCGCGGGTCAGCTCCGGCATGGAGAATCCGATTCCCCGCAGGGTCACATCTGTCGAGGCCGTCCCACTGACCAGCACCTTGTCGGTGGCGAAGGCGTCGATCACCGGACCGAGCTGGACCCCCTTCACGGCCAATTGTGCGTCAAAAGGCGGCGCGGCGTTCCCAGCGCGAGGCCCGCCCGGCCGTTGACCTGGCCGCCAAAGAGCTGAAAGGCCAGCTGGGACACCTGAGCCTGCTGCTGGGTGAGTTCCACCTTGACGTCCAGGTCCTTGATCTCGATCGGCTTCTTGAGAGGGACGGCGACCGGGAGATCCGTCGCATTGACGCTCTTGGATGTGGCGGCCACTGACAGACGCCCACCCTTAAGCGTGCCCGTGAGACTGATGGAGGAATTGCCCATCCCGATCGTGGCCCGCAAGGCGTTGATCGTCGCCATTCGCAGCGGCGGCACATCGGGCTTGGGCGGGTAGTCGGCGTCGATATCCACGAACACGTCGGTGATCATCACCGGTTTCGTCAACGGCAGCGCGAGCGGCAGATCCTTGGAATGGATAGCCGGCGAGGTGAGGGTGCCGTGAGCATGACCGGCGACCGCAGTCCCCTTGAGGGCCAACGCGATCTTTCCGACCGCCAACGCCAGGTCGATGTTCTTGAAGTCGAGGGACTCCACTAAGGGACCGGCCGTGCCGTCGAGCGTCACAGGCAGGTTATAGGGCTGCACCGTGGCGGCCAGATGCAGGCTCGGCGTGGCGCCCAGGTGAACCGATGTGAGCAGAAATTCGAGGTGCTCCACTTTGTACTCGGCCGGGGTGGGAGCGGATTCATCTCGATAGGTGAGCCGGCCGCCTGTGATGCCAACCCGATCCACGGAGAACAGCGCTAGGGCTTTCAAAGGACCGTCGTCCGACGGCTTCTCGGCCGGTTCCGGCTTGTCCAACGCCTGCTTGCCCCGCCCTCCGAGCGTGGAGAGGTTCATCACGCCCTGTTTGTTCTTGAGGACCGTGATGACCGGCTCACGTAGGGTGATCTCCCCCACTTCGACCTTACCGCTCAGGAGCGGGAGCAGTTTCACGCCGACATCCAGTGAGGCGAGTGCCGCGAACGGCCCCACCCGGAACCCAGGATCGTCCTGCACCGTGAACCCGGTGACCCGTGCGCCGATGTGCGGCCAGATCGTCAGCCGGATGTCCTGGAGGGTCACCTTCCGGTTGAGTGCCTGCTCGATCACCGGACGGTACTGTTCCTGATACTTGTTGAGATCGATGAGGAAGGGAAGGCTGAAGACGAGGATCACCAGGAGGAGGACCAGACCAATGCTGAAGATCCATTTCATAGTGTCATACTGCTGGCCGAACAGTGGGAAGCAGTATACCGAGGCTTTCCGATGGAGAGCAACCGCACGACGCCGGCCTCGTCGTCTTGTGGGTGCAGGGGGCGCATGCTAAGATGCCGCGTTCTCGCCGGAGACCGCTCGGGTGCGGGTGCGGAGAGGTGCGAGAGTGGCCGAATCGACATGCTTGGAAAGCATGCGTCCCGGAAACGGGACCGTGGGTTCGAATCCCACCCTCTCCGCCACGACATCAAGTGGCTCTACTCGCTATCCGTGGGGCGGAGAGGGTTTATCTATTTGATGAGAGGGTGGGATTCGAACTGGGAGGTCCGCGGAGGGTGTGCCCTCCGCGTGGGGATATACAAGGGGGCAGGCCCCCTTCGTAGGAGCGCGCCACCCTCGGAAGTGCTGAGGACTGAGTGCTGAGTTCTTAGGAGGAGCAGCCCAGTCAGGGTGGGATTCGAACGAGGGGGACACTCGGAAGTGCTGAGGACTGAGCAGGGAGAATTCGAGCCCTTTCTTGATCGTCATCAAATCGCCGCGTTCCACGTTCCGATGTCCTCTCTTCACTCAGCACTCGTTACTCAGCACTCGGCACTTCGGAAAGGGGCTGGGCCCTGTGCAACAGAATCTTGTGAACCCCGCCAGGTCCGGAAGGAAGCAACGGTAAGCAGGCTCGTTCTGTGTGCCGCAGGATCACCTAGCCCCGCTTCTTGCTGACGTGAAGCGTCGTTCGTCGTTCGTGAAGCGTATGAGAATTGGTCTGAGCAGGCGAGAAAGACGGACCTCTTCGGTGGCCCGCTGCTCCTGCTCCTTCGCTTCACGCTTCACGCTTCACGCGTAACGAGAGTATGGATTACCAAGTCTCCGCGCGCAAATATCGACCGTCGGCATTCGATGAGGTCATCGGGCAGCCGCACGTCGTGCAGATGTTGCAGAATGCGCTGACCACCAAGCGTCTGGCGCATGCCTTTCTCTTTTCCGGCACGCGGGGCGTCGGGAAGACCACCGTGGCCCGGATTTTGGCCAAGGCCTTGAATTGCGAACAGGGCCCCACCAGCCATCCCTGTGATCACTGTCCTAGCTGTGCGGATATCGCCTCGGGCACGTCGGTCGACGTCGTTGAAATCGACGGGGCGTCGAACACCAGCGTGGATGATGTCCGCGAGATCCGCGACAACGTCAAGTTTGCCCCCTTCCGCGGCGGCTATCGGGTCTACATCATCGACGAAGTCCACATGCTCTCCAACTCGGCGTTCAACGCCCTGTTGAAGACCCTCGAAGAGCCTCCGCCTCACGTCGTGTTTATTTTTGCCACGACCGAGCTCCATAAGATCCCGGCGACGATCCTGTCACGGTGTCAGCATTACAACTTCAAGCGCATTCAGCGGGCGGAAGTCATCCGCCGGTTGCGCCACGTGGCGGACCAGGAACAGCTCGTCATCGAAGACCGCAGCCTGGGCCTCCTGGGCCGCGCGGCCGACGGCAGCATGCGCGATGCGTTGAGTCTGCTCGACCAGGCGGCCGCGTTCGGCGGCAAGACGGTCACGCACGCCGACCTCGAGGCGCTGCTCGGGGCCGTGCCGCAGGAACTCGTCCGGGCGGCCGTCCGTGCGATGCAGGCCCAGGACGCGGGGGAAACGGTCCGGCTTGTGTCGAGACTCTTGAGCGAGACGATCGGAAAGTCTTTTGCGGCGATCTGGTCGAGTATGTCCGCAATCTCCTGGTGGCCTCGGTGGTGACGGGCGACCAGGAACTGGCCGGACTGATCGAGGCCTCGGAGGATGATATTCGGCAGATGGGCGAGGATGCGAAGGGATTTGCGGGTGAGCGGCTGCACGAGATCTTTCGCCTTCTCACCCAGACGCAAGATGCTTTGAGAACTACTGCGCACCCCCGGTTCACGATGGAAGTCGCCCTGATCCGGGCGGCGCGGGTCGGGACTATGGCGGCCGAGAGTCAGCCGCCGGTGCGGACGGCGACTCCCCAAGCCGTGGCGTCCAGCCGGCCGGTCCCGCCGTCGACCAACGCGCCGACCGCGCCCGTGAAAGCCGGTGGTGCTCTCTCGGCTCCTTCAGAGATGCGTCCGGCCCCGAAACCACTGCCGGACAGAGCGGCCGCACCCCTGTCGCCCCCCCCGCGCCCGGCCTCGACCGCTCCACCCGCGCCGGCGCGTCCCTCCGGGACAACGGGGAAGCCGGCGCCATCGTGCGCGGCTGATCGGCCGTCGCCCGAACGCGAAACCCCGGTGGCGCTGGCCGCCCCACTACAACTGGATTGGGATCGAATTCTTGAGCGGGTCGAACATCTCCATCCGAACATCGCCCCGTTTCTCGCCGCAGGGCGGCTGGTCTCCGCGCAGGGTAAGGAGGTGATGATCGGCTATCCACGCAGTGCCTCGGTGGCCCTGACCCGCATCCAGCGGACCGAGACGCTGCAGTTGATCGCCGAAGTCTGTTCAGCCCTGGCCGGGCGTCCCGTGACGCTGGGAGTCGTGGAAGTCGGGGAGGGTCAAGTCACGGGACCGAGTATGGCCGAAACCCGTGCCGCCCGTGAGCAGGATCACAAGCGGCAGTTGCTCGAACGCGCGAAGGCCCATCCGTTGGTCACCCAGGCCTTGGGCATGTTCGGCGGAGAGCTCGTGGATGTTCGCGTGAACACGCCGGAGAAGGAGTCGCCCTCATGAGCAGGAATCCGTTCGGGAACATGGGCAATCTGATGAAGCAGGCGCAGGCCATGCAGGAGCAGTTGGCCAAGATTCAGGAACAGTCGGCCGCGAAAACGGTCGAAGGGACCGCCGGCGGCGGCATGGTGACCGTCACGGCCAGTGGCGCCATGGACGTGGTGTCGGTCCGCATCGATCCGGAAGTGATGAAATCCGGCGACGCCGAGATGCTGCAGGATCTGATCGTCGCCGCCGCCAACGAGGCGCTCCGCAAGGCGCGCGAGATGATGAGCGACGATATGAAGGCCGTCACCGGCGGGCTCAAAATCCCCGGGCTCTTTTGAGGCAGGCTGAGGTTGGGGTTGTTGAGGTTAAGGTTGAGCCCAGGAACGCGTGAGGCTCGAGGTTTGAGGGTGAAGGCGAGAACGTTG